>JALVEV010000194.1 GCA_027030605.1 Campylobacteraceae bacterium
TGGGTTCGATAAAATCGAACCTACCGTAAAAACACAACTCTCTAAGTCCTTTTTGAGTATAATGCCAAAATTTTTATAACTACTAATAAGGGTACTTCTACATGCCAAAACGCACTGACATAAAAACTATTTTACTTATCGGCTCAGGTCCAATTGTGATTGGACAGGCTTGTGAATTTGACTATTCTGGAACACAGGCAGCAAAAACACTTAAAGAGCTTGGTTATCGAGTTGTTCTTATTAACTCTAACCCTGCAACCATTATGACCGACCCTGAGTTTGCTGATAGAACTTATGTTGAGCCTATTACAGCAGAGGTTATCTCTAAAATTATTAAAAAAGAGAAGGTTGATGCCATCTTACCAACTATGGGTGGACAGACAGCACTTAATGTTGCCATGGACATGCACGAAGCAGGAATGCTTGAGGGGATTCAGATTTTAGGGGCAAAACCTGCTGCGATTAAAAAGGGTGAAGATCGTCAAGAGTTTAAAGAGGCGATGATTAAGATAGGTATGGATTTACCTATCTCTGAGTATGCTTACACTATGGAAGAGGCTCTAAACATTGCCAAACGAATAGGTTTCCCACTTATTGTACGAGCTTCTTTTACCATGGCAGGTGGTGGTTCTGGTGTTGCCTACAATATCGACGAGTACAAAAAGATTGTTCAAGGTGGACTTGATGCTTCACCTATCTCTGAAATTCTAATCGAAGAGTCGCTTCTAGGGTGGAAAGAGTACGAGATGGAGGTTATTCGTGACCATAAGGATAACTGTATTATTGTCTGTTCCATTGAAAACTTTGACCCAATGGGAGTACATACAGGTGACTCTATTACCGTTGCTCCTGCACTTACTTTAACCGACAAAGAGTACCAACGTATGAGAGATGCCTCTTTTAAAATCTTACGTGAAGTTGGGGTCGACACAGGTGGCTCTAACGTTCAGTTCTCGGTTAATCCTAAAGATGGTCGTATGATTGTTATTGAGATGAACCCTAGAGTTAGCCGAAGTTCAGCACTCGCTTCAAAAGCGACTGGGTATCCAATTGCTAAAGTGGCAACCATGTTGGCTGTTGGATTTACACTTGATGAGATTACCAATGACATTACAGGAACTCCAGCTTCGTTTGAGCCTGTCATTGATTATGTGGTTACTAAAGTTCCAAGATTTACCTTTGAGAAGTTCCCACAAGCCGACTCAACTTTAGGTACAGCTATGAAGTCAGTTGGTGAAGCGATGTCTATTGGGCGTACCTTTAAAGAGTCGTTTCAAAAGGCATTGGTATCATTAGAGACAGGACTTATGGGGTTCAACCCTATTGAGTGTGATGAGAGTGAACTTCTCCGTGAGATTCGCCGTCCAAATGCCAATAGAGTGCATTATGTCTTTGAAGCACTTCGACGAGGAAAGAGTGTTGAGGAGATTTTTGAGTGGTGTCAGATTGACCCTTGGTTTTTGTACCAACTTGAAGAGTTGGCTCAGTGTGAAAAGGCTATGGATGTTGCACTTCTTAAAGATGAAACACGCATGAGAGAGGTTAAAGCAGATGGTTTCTCAGATGCGATGATTGCATGGGCAATTAACAAAAATGAGGGACAGAGCTTTACTGAAAATGATATCTATAATGCTCGTGAAAAGCTTGGTATTACCTTAGAATACAACGAAGTAGATACTTGTTCAGCAGAGTTTGAAGCGTTGACCCCTTACCTCTACTCAACTACCAATATTACAAAACTTCCAAAACAGGATGAGAAAAAATCTGATGAGAAAAAAGTTCTAGTCATAGGTGGAGGACCAAATAGAATTGGTCAAGGGATAGAGTTTGACTACTGTTGTGTTCATGCCTCTTTTGCTCTTGCAGATATGGGTGTTAAATCTATCATGTACAACTGTAACCCTGAAACTGTCTCTACTGACTATGATACATCTGATATTTTATACTTTGAACCGATTGATTTTGAACATGTACGTAATGTAATTGAAGTTGAAAAGCCTGATGGCGTAATTGTTCACTTTGGTGGGCAGACACCCCTTAAGTTAGCCAAACAGTTAACCTCTATTGGGGCGAATATCTCTGGTACATCAGCTAAGGTGATTGACCTCGCAGAAGACAGAGAACTCTTTTCCGACTTTATTAAAGGTTTAGGTTTAAAACAACCAAACAACGACACGGTATTCTCAAAAGAGGAGGCGTTGGTTGTTGCTAATCGTATTGGTTACCCTGTATTGGTTCGTCCATCGTTTGTATTGGGTGGTCGTGGAATGAAAACCGTCTACTCTGATGCAGAGATAAAAGAGTATATGGATGAAGCTGTTTCAGTCTCAAACGATGCACCTGTACTTATTGATAAGTTCTTAGACAATGCTGTAGAGCTTGATGTAGATGCTATCTCTGATGGAAAAGATGTCTATATTGGTGCTGTAATGCAGCACATTGAAGAGGCAGGGATTCACTCTGGTGACTCTGCTTGTGCTTTACCGACCATCTCTATTTCTGATGAGTTGGTAGAGGAGATTAAGAAGCAGACAGCAGCGATTGCTCTAGGGCTTGGGGTTGTTGGGCTTCTCAATATTCAGTATGCTATTTTTGAGAATGAGGTCTATCTTATTGAGGTAAACCCAAGAGCATCAAGAACGGTGCCATTTGTAAGTAAAGCTACAGGTGTACCTTTGGCTAAAGTAGCCACAAGAGTGATGATTCAAGGTGACCTAAAAGAGGCACTTAAGTTCTATGATACCTTTAATGTAGTGAACTTTGACAAAGAGATTATGGAGCCAAATCTAAGAGGTCATGTTGCCGTTAAAGAGGCAGTTTTCCCATTCAACAAACTTCCAGGGGCAGACCTACTTCTTGGACCTGAGATGAAATCGACAGGTGAGGTAATGGGAATCTCCGATAACTTTGGAATGTCTTTTGCCAAGAGTCAATTTGCAGCGAAAAACAACATTGCTTTAGAGGGAAAAATCTTTATGTCTCTAGCAAACAATGACAAGGTTCACTTAGGAGAGATTGGTCAATCGTTTGTAGATTTAGGTTTTGAGATTTTTGCTACAGGGGGAACACACAGAGCATTGAGTGAGGCAGGAGTACCATCAAAGAAAGTTCTTAAAATCTCAGAGGGTCGTCCAAACATCGACGATATGATTAAAAATGATGAGATTGCTCTAGCCATTAACACCTCTGCTGATGCAGGAAGTAAGGTAGATGGACAGACCATTAGACAGTCGGTACTTAGAGCCAATGTAGCTTACTTTACAACCGTAGCAGCAGCTAAGGCAGCAGCGTTAGCGATTAAAGAGCTTAAAAACTCTGGTGGTTCATTAGAGCCTAAAGCACTTCAAGAGTACTTAAACTAAGTCGTGTGAAAGAGAGTCTCTTTTTAACTCCAACCGACACCACCATAGGCTTTGTCTCACAAGATAGCTTCAAGATAGACAGAGCTAAAAAAAGAAAACCTAACAAACACTACATTCGTGTAGTGGACTCCCTTAAAACTTTAAAAAGCTTTACGCGTGTACCCACATCTCATAAAAATCGACTACGAAGAGCAAAAAAGACAACTTTTATTATGCCTAATGGTTTGTCATTTCGTCTGGTAAAGGGTACAGAGCATAATCTGCTTTTAGATAGACTCCATTGGCTCTATAGCTCTTCGGCAAATTTGAGTGGGGCTGAGTATGATGAAGCCTATGCTAAAGCTAGAGCAGAGGTGATTGTGACTTTTCCAAAAAAGAGAAGTGGAAGAGCCTCTACCATTTATCGTTTAGGACAAAAAAATATGAAAGTGATTCGCTAATGAAGAGTATTGTTAATGCAAAGATAGTAACGGACAAAGATGTCTTAGAGGGGTATGTACTCACTTTTGATAAAGAGATTATTTCACTAGGTAAAGAGGTTCCTAACAATGTAGAGATAGTTGATGCTAAGGGGTTATATCTTTCAGCAGGGTTTATAGATATTCATATACATGGTTCAAATGGTTATGACGTAATGGATGCAACACACGAGGCACTAGAGGGGATTTCAAAGAGTATTTTAGAGACAGGAACCACCTCTTTTTTAGCTACAACGATGACCATGAGCCAAGAGCAGATTACTAAAGCCTTACACAATGTTCAAACATTTAAACAACAAGAGGGGGCAAAAGTACTAGGTGTTCATCTGGAGGGACCTTTTATAAACCCTATTAAACATGGAGCCCAAGACCCACAGCATATTCAAAAGCCAAATATGGAACTTATAGAGCCTTTTATGGATGTAGTAAAGATGATAACCATTGCTCCTGAAGTTGAGGGTGGACGAGAGTTTATTGAGCAGATAGAGAAGAATTTTCCTCATATTTTACTAAGTATTGGTCACTCAGATGCAAGTTATAATGAAGCAAAAGAGAGCTTCTCTTGGGGTGTTGCTCACTCAACACATATTTTTAATGCGATGAACCCTCTACACCACAGAGAACCAGGGATTGTAGGGGCTATTTTAGAGGCTGATGAGGTCTCTTGTGATGTTATTGCTGACCTTGTACACATTCACCCCTCGTTTTTTAAGCTTCTCTATCGTCTTAAAAAAGAGCAACTTATTCTTATAACCGATGCCATGAGAGCAGGGTGTATGAGGTGTGGAGTCTCAGAGGTAGGGGGGCAAAGGGTTATTGTCAAAGATGGAGAGGCAAGATTAGAAGATGGAACTTTGGCAGGGAGTGTCCTAAAAATTAATGAGGCGTTGAAGAACTTTTATGAGTATACTGATAAGATAACCTTGCCTGAACTTATAAACACTGTTACTGCAATACCTGCTAAGAAGTTGGGGTTAGATGTAGGGTTTTTAAAGAAGGGTTATAAGGCAGATTTAGTTCTGTTTGATGAAGAGTTTAGGGTACATAGGAGCTATATTAATGGAGTTAAAACAAAACTTCGCTAAAATACACAAGAAAATTTAAAAACTAAGGAATAGAATGAAAGTAGTAGTAATCCAAGGTCCAAACCTTAATATGTTAGGAGTGAGAGAACAAAATATCTACGGACCAATGAAGTTAGATGATATTCATGCACAGATGGAAGATGTAGCCAAACAGAATAGTATTGAGATAGAGTTTTTTCAGAGTAACTTAGAGGGAGAGATTGTAGATAAACTTCAAGAGTGTTTAGGTGATGCAGATGGAATTATTATAAACCCTGCAGCCTATACTCATACCTCTATTGCAATTCGTGATGCAATTGCTGCTATTCAGATTCCTACTGTTGAGGTTCATCTCTCAAATATTCATCAAAGAGAGGAGTTTAGACACACTTCATTAACAGCTCCTGTTTGTGCAGGACAGATTGTTGGGTTTGGACCTTTTGGTTACCATTTAGCTATGATTGCAATAATTCAAATTATGAGAGAAGTTGCAGCGATGAGAGAAGCACAAGCTGGACAACAGGCTCAGGCTGCTCTTCAAGGGAACTAGATTTAAATCTTTTCTCGTTCCCAACGTCCTCGTTGGGAATGCATATTGGAATTTGATTTATAAAAAACTTTGTTTAACAAAATAACTCTCCTATGCATTCCCACCGAGACGGTGGGAACGAGTGAACCTTGTATAAAAATTTATTAAAAAAGAGAATATTTTTATGAACTATATTGTTAAAGACGAAAATGCCATCTATTATGAGTGTGCTTATAGCTCCGATAACGCTCTGTTTCTAAAGCTTGGGAGTGAAGCCTTTTTTATAACAGACTCACGCTATGAGATTGAAGCTAAAGAGTGTGTCAAGGGTGCAACAGTTATTATAGAGGGTGATTTGTATGGCAAGGCAAATAAGCTCATAAAAAAATCAAAAGTCAAAAAGCTAAAATATGACCCAAAAGAGTGGAGTATTTGGGCTTTTGGGAAGTTAAAAGATAGTCTAAAGGTTGAGTTTAAAGCAGTCCCTGATTTTTCTCATAAAAAACGGATTATCAAAAGTTCTGAAGAGTTGCTCTTACTTAAAAAGGCTGTGACTCTTGGAGCTAATGCCTTTGATGAGTTTGCAAAGCTTATTAAAAAGCATGGTTTTAGCCAAGATGAAAATATGTTAACCTTTATGGCAAAAGCGATGCTCTCTAAAAAGGGTAAGTATGAACTCTCTTTTGACCCAATAGTTGCTGTCAATTCCAATGCTGCTAAACCTCACGCCTTACCAACCGATACTATACTATGCAAAAAAGATTTACTCTTGGTCGATGCAGGGCTAAAATATAAGCGTTACTGTTCAGACAGAACACGTACCGTTTCAGCTCGTAAAGATTTTGAGTTTGGGTATGAGCAGAGGTTTAAAAAGAAGAAGATTCAAAAGGCTTACGACTTGGTTTTAAAAGCTCATGACAACGCCATAGAAAAAGCACGTTCTGGAATGAAAGCTAAAGAGATAGATGCTCTAACACGGGATATTATAGAAAAGGGTGGTATGGGTAAGTATTATGTTCACTCAACAGGTCATGGAGTAGGTTTAGATATTCATGAGATGCCTTATATCTCTTCTAAGTCAGATACCATTGTCGAAGATGGCATGGTCTATACCATTGAACCTGGGATTTATGTTCCTAATGAGTTTGGGATTCGGATTGAAGATGTGGTGGCTATGCATAGTGGACGGGCTATGGTTTTATAGGTTAAGTGTAAAATTAATATTTAACTTTTAGATATAATACTTCTAATAAACAAGGAAGCATTAACCAATGGTACTAAAAAACAGACTTGGAATTAAAAGCGAAATAGAGTTAGCTAAAGAGGAAGAGAGAATAAGTAAACTCAAAGCCAAAAAGCTTTTTGAAAGTGGTACTCTCAACCGTCTAAAAGCTGGAACATTTGAGAGTTTTGCAACAATTCATAAAGAGCTTTTTGAAGATATTTATGACTTCGCAGGTAAAATCAGAACGGTCAATATCTCAAAAGGAAACTTTAGATTTGCTCCTATTACCTACTTAGAAGATGCCATTAAAAATATAGAAAAGATGCCCCAAACCAATTTTGATGAAATCATAGAGAAGTATGTAGAGATGAATGTAGCTCACCCTTTTAGAGAGGGAAATGGAAGAAGTATGAGAATATGGTTAGATGTTATGCTTAAAAGAGAGCTACAAAAAGTTGTAGATTGGCAGAGCATTGAACGAGATGATTATCTGTTGGCGATGGAGCGAAGTCCTATTAGAGATACGGAGATAAAACTTCTACTTAAAAATGCACTAAGCGATGAGATAGAGAATGCAAGTGTGTTTATGAAGGGGATTGATGCTAGTTACTACTATGAGGGGTATACCCTCTATAAAACAGAGGATTTATAAAAGAGAGATGTAGCAACTATGCTACATCAACTATTAGTTCAAAGCTTTTGTAACCTCAGCTTCAAAATATTGTGAAATGCTATCCCAAGGGTTTCCGTCAAATCCATCTTCTGTAAAGTAGATATAGCTAAACTTATGTTCTCTTGCAAAGCTTATAAGGTCATCTACATTGTCATCTTCCATCTCATAAATTAAGAGTGAAAGCTCTGTTGCCTCTGTTGGAGTATTATAAGTTTCAGGTGGGGTACTTAATAGCTCCTCATTTGGGTTTTCATAACTTACGACAAGGTTTGCAATGCCTGAGTCAATATAGCCTTGGTCAGTAGTAATCCCTGGGTTTAAGATAACATACTCTAAACCACGACTTCTTGCTTCACTACTTAGGTTACTATAGTGGCTAAGTAGATTGGTATCTGTTGAGGTCTCATCAAAGAAGATTCCACTAACTCCATCCTCTTTATAGAAACTGCTCCATGCTTCAATATCATCAACAACATCTTCTGTTGCTCGGTTTCCATATTTGGTGTAGACATAACCAACTACTTTAATATCTGCTTCTACAAGATTTTGAATACCTTGAGAAAAGTTGTTATCTTTCTCTCTAAAGTGACCATTATCAGGGTTTACAATGGCAACTATCTCAATGTTAGGATTAGCTTTTTTAGTATCAATTAGTTTTTGCCAATCAGAGTTATTTTGATTTAAATCAGGATAGATATAGAGTGGAATTAAGATTTTTAAATCCTCTTTTTGGTTGTTTAAATCATCACTAAGTAGCTCACTAAGCCATGAAGCTACGCGTTTAAATGAGGCATTTTTATTGCCATCTTCATTTACCAATCTATTTTTATATGGTGTCTCAAAACCTAAGTGGAAAATACCATCAAAGACTCTGTTGATTGCATTTTTACCAAATAGTTTTGTTTTAGCTCCATCACTTTGAACTTTATGGTAGCCTGTCTCTTCATTCTCTTCATCATCACCATGTAGCTCTCTCCAAATATCTGCATGATTTTCTACAAGATAACGGTTAACACTCTTCATCTCCTCTTTGGTGAAAATACCTGTTAACCCTGCATTAGTTTGGTCAATTGCTTCTAGTAGTAGGTGGCTCATTTGGTTAGCACTTCTTGCTCCAATACGCATGTCACCTGTTGAGATACGTCGTTGTAGTCCTCTGTCATTATATATAATCTCTATGGCTTGGTCTAGCCCTGTACCTGTCTCTCCTACAACTTCTTGAATATCAGGGTTAGCTAGTCGCCCTGCCTCTAAATCCTCTTTAAGTAGGGCATTTAACCACTCTGCTACACGTCTAAATGGTCTGTTTTTATCTCCATCTTCATTGATGAGTCTATTTTTAAGGTGTGTCTCAAATCCTAAATGATAAATACTATCAGCTACTCTATTAATGGCATTTTTTCCAAAAAGTTTGGTTCTTGCCCCATCATTTACTACAAGGTGGAAGCCTGTCTCTTCTCCCTCTTCATCATCTCCATGGAGTTCTCTCCACTCCTCACCATAATTATGGAAAATGTAGTCATTTATCTCTCTTGTGTCAGCTGTAGAGATATGCTTGTCATTGGCAACACCCGTTTGGATAATTGCTTCAATGATAATCTCATTCATCCGTTGAGCAGATTCAATAGCTATCTGAATATCTTCCTCATCCACGCGACGGTTTAGACGCTTGTCATTCTGAATAATCTTTATGATTTTATTGAGTCCAAGCACATTGGAACCATCTCCTACAGTATGGTTTTGGGCATAGGAGAGAGATGGTAAAATGCTTATAGCAGGTAGGGTACAGAGTGTTCTTAAAAAGTTTCTTCGTTTCATAAATATGTCCTTATCTTTGTTGAGTAAATTGTAGTATAAATGTGATTATATTAATATTAAATAATAAAATATTATTAATAGATTATTTTAATATTTTGATGTTTTTAATTGTTTTTTTTA
>JALVEV010000195.1 GCA_027030605.1 Campylobacteraceae bacterium
TCATGTTAAATTCTCCTTTATTTTATCTTATTTAACATTTACACAAAATTTGAAGCGGTATCAATTTTAGAGAAAAATTAGCAATTTTTACTCACCTTGGATAGTTTGATTTTTTTAAATGTTGCAAGGGTTAAAAAGTGCTGGATTGTTTGGGTTGTTCAGAGGGTTCAATTTTTAGTCGAAGTGATTTTTTCATTCCACATAAAATGTGGAATGAAGCAACCATATTTTACTCGCTTATAAAATTTGTATTATTTTTTTGCTACTTTTGCACTAACTTCCTCATCGATTGGCTGCTGTGGTTGCTCACTGTTTTGCTGTACTGGCTGGGTCTCTTTTTGCTCCTTATTAGCATTAGTAGAGCTTTCTTTTTGTACCATCTGATTTAAAATTGTCTGTTTCGTTTGTTCTGTTGTATTATTTAAATCAACAGCAACTTCTTTTCTTTGAATATTCTGTTTAGATAGAGCATTATTAACTGGTAGTTGTTTAGTTTTTTGTGCAATATCTTTATGCACCACTTGTGCTTGTTGCTGTATCTCTGGTTGCATATTTATTTTAGTGTTATTTACTGTTTGCACATTTGATACTCTTTGTTGCACTGTACCAGATTGCTGTACCTGCAAAGTTTTTTTTACATTATTTTGTTGTATCGCAACTCCTTGTTGAGCCATTTGACCTGACTGCACTACAGCTGCCGAATTAACATTATTTGCTGCAGGCTGGTATGGTAATCTTTGCTGTGTCGCAGCAGGCTGCATAGCTACTTGTTGTGGCTGTCTAGCACGAGCAAAAGCCTTGATTGATGCTATTGTCTCATCGATATTTTTACTATTTAACTCTTGAGCTTTCGTAATTAATCTATACTCTTCTTCGAAATCCAATGAACCATTCGCAGCCATACCATTAGCACTTTTATATTCTGCGATACTTCTTTTTGTGCCGCTTCCAATTAATCCATCTACCTTGCCATTATAAAAACCTAAAACCTTTAAAGCACTTTGTATTTTAACCCCTTTGGTTTTTTTATCACTCCCTTTAGATATTAATGTTCTATCAAATTTAAACAGATCACCCAAATATATAAGAGAGTCTTTTACTTGTGGAGATAAAAATGCATTATTCCCCAACCCATAAGCTGCATTCATAGATTTTATTGCAGAGCGTGTTTCATAAGAATTTATCTCTCCATCTATTTTTCCTTTATAGAATCCAAGACCAGTAAGAGCAATTTGGATCTTCTTTTCATTAGTTATTATAGGTGCTATAGCTTTTTTTGCTGCAACTTTTTGGTGCTTTTTTTTGTGCCTTTTTTTATGATGCTTTCTACGACGATGATGTACAACTCGCTGACTAGGAGCAGAACTACTTCCGTAATAGATCTCATCACCCAATCGTGCACCAACAGCATTACTCACCTGACCTACCACATTATAAAGTACCTGCTCAATCATTCCCGCATGTAAGGCACCAGAGCACAACGATAAAGCAATACCTATACTGCTTATTTTTCTCAACATAACCGACTCCTCCTTCATTTAACTTTATATCTTTTTGCTAATAGAACAAACTAAATCTTCCTGCATCTTTTATCGGCAATAGTAGCAATCATCATAATAGTGCGGCTGATGATAACTATGCGGTGCCGGCATACCAACATGTGTATTTGGCGGTATATAACATCCAGTAAAAAACTGCGAACTAGCAAACAATACAATTAACATTTTAAATATTCTAAATAGCATATTTCCCCCTTCTTAAATTATGATTATAGTTACATTATATCACCCAAGCGTCAGAAAAGGCGTCAGAAAATTGGGATGATTTTATAAAATATGCTAAAATTATGCGTATTTATCTAAATAGCAACAGCAAGGCTGCTCCACTAAACATAATGTGTGGAGTCTCTACTTCTCCTACACACTCCTTGCCCCAGCCACTGCCTGCGTAAACTTTTCCGTTACTTTCGACTACTCCAACAAGTTCTTTGCTCCAGCCAGTTCCGGCATAGACTTTTCCATCGTTTTCCACAACTCCAACCAGCTCTTTACCCCAGCCTCTGCCAGAATAAACTTTGCCATCATGTTCTACCACACCGAGAGTCTCTTTAGTCCAACCTGTTCCACTATAGACCCTACCATCACTTTCTAAAACACCAATAGCCTCTTTGCTCCAGCCAGTTCCAGAATATATTTTGCCCATTTATAAAGCTCCTAAATTTATTATGATGGTTTTGTCATTTTAATCTTTTCTCAAGATAATACTTACTGAAGTAAGTGCAATTTGAGGGAAAAGCTAGTCTATGAGTATGTTAATTAATGGAATACCTCTAAGTAGTTCAACCAAAAATCCTCTCTTTAAAGGAGCATTTTTTTCCGGACCAACCCCAACAACTTCCCACCCATTTGCAGCATATTTAT
>JALVEV010000196.1 GCA_027030605.1 Campylobacteraceae bacterium
CCCTAAATATGCAGACAAGTTTGAGCCTGA
Source organism: Campylobacteraceae bacterium (assembly GCA_027030605.1). Taxonomy (GTDB): domain Bacteria; phylum Campylobacterota; class Campylobacteria; order Campylobacterales; family Sulfurovaceae; genus UBA1140. The sequence goes on from JALVEV010000196.1 coordinate 31, forward strand.
AATGCTTGATGAGTATGTAACAGATGAACGCTGTATTGCTATTGGTGAGTTTGGATTGGATTATAATCGGATGAGTTATGATGAGGCGATATACAAACCCATTGTAGAGCAACAAAAAAAGGTACTAAAGGCTCACTTGGAGTTTGCTGTCAAGCACCAAAAGCCTGTAATTATTCATCTTCGTGATGGCAAGTTTGCTTATGAACATCGCTCCACTGCCTATGATGATTTTATGCAGATAGTTCAACCTTACTTAGGTAAGTTAAAAGGTGGTATTATTCATGCTTTGAACTTTGATAAACAAGAGTATATGGAACTACATAAATACGGATTTTATTTTGGTATTGGTGGGCAGATTACTTTTGAAGAGCTTGAGGCACTAAAAGATTTTGTTAAAAAAGCACCTTTATCATCACTTCTTTTGGAGACAGATGCCCCTTGGCTTACCCCAAAAGGTAGAACAAGACCTACACAAAAAGTAGCTAATGTCCCTGCTTATATTGTAGATGTATTAGAGAAATTAGCAGAAGTTTTAGAGATGGACAAAGATGAGCTAGAGAGTATTATAGAAGCCAATACTCTAAAACTCTTCCCTCAATTTGAGGAATCAAAAAGCTCAGATGGTTACTCTATGGGAAAGGTACAACATGTAAAGCAGTTAGGTGCAGAGGTACTTAGAGAGGTAGCAAGTGAGGTAGAAGATGTAAAAGATAAGAAGACACAAGAGCTAATTGATGACCTTATTTTAACCTGTAGAGCAACACAAGGCATGGGAATAGCCTCTCCACAAATAGGAGTCTCTAAACGCATTTTTATTATGGCTTCACAACCAAATAGACGCTACCCAAACGCTCCAAAGATGCAACCAAAAGCGATTATAAACCCTGAGATTTTAAGCTATGGAGATGAAATAGAAAAAGATTGGGAGGGGTGTTTGTCTCTGCCAAATGTAAGAGCTATGGTTCCTCGTTCAACAAAGATAGAGGTTCGCTATCTAAACCAAAAAGGAGAGGTAGTAGAAGAGATTTTAGAGGGATTTTTAGCTCGAATCTTTCAGCATGAGTTTGACCACTTGAATGGAAAGGTGTTTATTGATAGAGTTGAGTCTACTTTAGATATAGTAATGGAGAGGGAGTATCGGAAAATTATTAATAGCTAAAATATAAAAATACCATTTATGAAAAGAGAAAAGATGAAAATAGAACAATTTATAAAAGATTTTGAAAAAGAGTATCACTACAAAGTTATCTACATTCAACTCTTTAGTATCTATAAGTGGTTTTCACTTCTAAAAAAAGGAGAGACAGGGGCTATAGATATTCTATTTTCTCTCTTTAGAAAAGATACACAGGTGTTTAATGAGCCTAAATACACTTTGGTACTTAAAGAGAACTACAGACGATTTTACAACAGAAATCTACACTCATTTTTAGGTTACTGTGTAGGACAGAGCAAGGTCTATAATATTCGTGGAGAACGATTTAATGAGTTACATAGTTTTGTTGAGTACTTGAGTAGGTTGGCTAAAGAGCATGGAGCAGAAAAGTTAGAGAGTATCTACCCACTTATTGAAGAGCTATTTACAAAGCAGAAGTATAAATATATTAAGTTTGTGTCAGCTCCAACTTCACGTGGTGCAGGAGAGGCAAAAGAGGGAATCTACTTTATTTATAATCAGCCCCTCAAACCCATTCAAAATCTCATAAACCTGCTCTTCTTGATACTATAAACAGAGAACTTAGTTCTCTTTTGCAAATTTTAAAATCTCATCAAGATGTAACTCTCTGTCGCCATCTTCATCCTCTTCTACTGAGCGACAGAGCCCACAGGCTGTACCTGCATCGGTCTCATCCATAAGTGATTCAAGGGTATCATTACCATTTTTAATAGCTTCAAGTAGTTCTCCTAAGGTTATGTCAAAACATTCACAAACGGTATATTCTAAATCAAATTTTTTAAACTCTTCTAGTGTCATAATTTATCCTTATATATTATAATAAAAGCGAAGTATACTCTAAAAGGTTTAAAACTTTATAAAATAGAAACCTATTATTAAAAATAGATACCTTCCAAACTTTGCCATTAAAACTAAGAAAAAGAAGTTCCAAAAAGGGTAACGAGCTACTCCACCTGCTAGAGTAAAAAAGTCACCAACTAAAGGCAACCAAGATAGAAGTAGAGTATAGGCTCCATACTTCTCAAAAAGCCTAGTAAATTTTGTAAACTTCTCTTGGTTAATAAGTTTTTTTTCTTCTAAAAATTTTTCACCTTGGTAGCCTAAGATGTAGTTGAGAACAGCTCCTAAAGTGTTACCAAGTGTTGCCCAAATAAGTAGCCAAAGAGCAGGGTAGCCCTCATTTAAATCGTAGAGTAGTATCGCTTCACTT
>JALVEV010000197.1 GCA_027030605.1 Campylobacteraceae bacterium
ATATTCATATGTCTCTCTAAAATCTCTGTGTAGTCATTCTCTACAAAACAAATCTCAGAACTCTCTTTTTGAGTAGCAAAATCCTTAAGAGGTTCAATCTTGGAGGCAAACTCTTTTACATCATCTTTAACCCATGAACCCAGAGGAAAAACCAAACGAGGAAGCACCTCTTTTTTAACTTGTGCTACAAAGTAACTCTGGTCTTTAGAGTCATCTTTTGCTGTGTAGAAAAACTCTCCATCACAATTTATGTAGTGACCTGTAGCTACTTTTTCTATACCTAAAGAGTCTGCAAACTCTACCATCTTTCCAAATTTAATGGTTCGGTTACACATGACACAAGGGTTTGGGGTTAGTCCCTGCTTATAGGTTTCAACAAAGTAGTCATAGACCTCATCTTTAAAATCAGCCGACAAATCAAGAAAGTGTACATCAATTCCTAAGTAGTCACCTACTCTTTTTACCTTTGTATAGTTCTTTTCATGATACCCCTCTTTTTCATGAAGTTTCATATAAACACCCGTTACCTCATAACCCTCTTTTTGTAAAAGTACAGCTGTCACTGTGGAGTCAACTCCACCACTCATTCCTACCAATATTTTTTTATTTTCCATTTTTTTCTCTAATCTTCCATAAATTTTTTAAGTAGATACTCTTTAGTTGCCACAATTAAATCTTCAGGTATCTCTTGACCTGTAGAGATGTATGAAACAGGAGTTTTTTCTTTTATTAAAAAGTTTATTATATCCGATAAATCATACGTTTCATCCAATTTGGTCAAAATATAGTTTCTAATAGGTAAAGAGTTAAACCTCTTATTTATAACCTCTAAATCTCGTAGTTTAGAGGTAGCAGAGAGTGCTAAAGAGACAATAATTTTATAATCCATACAGCTCTCAACAAGTTCAATAAAATTTTCTATATCCTCAATATTATCACCTCTACTACCTGCTGTATCAACAAAAACCACATCGTACTCATTCTCTAAGAAATCATCTAGACTTATTAGTGGAATCTCCATTGCGTCAGAGTAGTTCTCTAACTGCTCAACAGCACCCACTTTATGGTGGTCAAGATTGAGGAAAACAGCATTGTGAGACTTTTTTAAAAGATAAGTATAGCGTGTTGCCAACTTACCCACTAAAGAGGTCTTACCAATACCTGTTCCACCAACAATAATATAGATAGTCTTCTCAAGCTCTTCAGACTCCTCTTCAACATTAAGCAAAATATCCAACTCTTCTAAAACATAGGCAATAAGAATCTCTTCATCATCTTCAACTTCTGAACCAACCAAAGTCGCCAACAACTTCTCTACCCACTCTCGCTGAAGCCCTCTCTCTACAAATCGTTCAACTACCTTTTTAACAAGAGGAGCATGTCCAACTACATCTTTGGCTAAAGAGGTATGCATAAGCGAAATCTCTTCTCTAAGCGAACGAATATCTTCAACAGTTAAAAGTTTATCATCATCGTTTTTTGCCATTGTCTCTCTTATCTTTTTAGATAGCTTAAAGGAATTAAAACAGAGCTACGACTTGCCCAAGAGGGGTGAGGTAGAGTTAACTCTTTGCTCTTCATCTGAATATCTTCATAAAATATCATATCTATATCTAAAGTACGAGGAGCATCAGGAAAAGAGCGTCTTCTTCCAAATTTTTTTTCTGAATGCAAAATATAGCGTAAAAGTGCTTTAGGTCTTAAACAAGTTTTCACAATTATTAATGCATTGTAGAAATCATCTTGTTCAAGGTAGCCAAAAGGTGGATTTTTAAGAATAGGTGAAGTCTGAACAATCTCTAAAAATGGTGACCTTTGAAAATAGACAAACAGATGGTTAAATCGTCGCCGTACATCACCAATGTTTCCTCCTATGCCCAATGTAGCTTGAAAAGATTTGCTACCTCTCTTTTTTAAATAGCATGGGTAGTTTTTTTGAAAATATAGAGTGTTATTTTCATCTAGTCTCTTTTGCATACAAACTCTCTTTTCCCTTTTTTATTAATTATAACATAGCTACTAAAAAAAACAATTAAAAACATCAAAATATTAAAATAATTTATTAATAATATTTTATTATTTAATATTAATATAATCACATTTATACTACAATTTACTCAACAAAGATAAGGACATATTTATGAAACGAAGAAACTTTTTAAGAACACTCTGTACCCTACCTGCTATAAGCATTTTACCATCTATCTCCTATGCCCAAAACCATACTGTAGGAGATGGTTCCAATGTGCTTGGACTCAATAAAATCATAAAGATTATTCAGAATGACAAGCGTCTAAACCGTCGCGTGGATGAGGAAGATATTCAGACAGCTATTGAATCTGCTCAACGGATGAATGAGATTATCATTGAAGCAATTATCCAAACGGGTG
>JALVEV010000198.1 GCA_027030605.1 Campylobacteraceae bacterium
GTAACGACACTCTACTTTGAAAGTAGAAGCAAAGATGATTTAAGGCGTAATTGTAGCTAATAGAGGAGTATTATAAACAGTGCAAATATTCCTTATTTAGAGAATAATAGATATAGCACATTATAAAAACTTAAAATCTTTTTAGATTAAGTTTGTGTAACTTAGTGAGAAGGTCAAGAATACCCGTATCTCCAAAAACTTTTTTAGTAAATCCTGTGCAGTCATAGCTATTAGGTCCTGTTGGATCCCAAATATTTTTATGCCCTAAAAGCTCTTTTGGATTCCACTCTATCTCATCTTTAATTTTTAATGAAACCCACTTCTCCTCCTGATTAGGTATGTTATTAGAGCTCAAACTTAACTTTGTTAAATTAATCTGTTGCTTTTGCCCATTTACTTCAAGAGCGACAGAGGTGGTTACTTTATCCTTCTTTTTTGCTACTTTATTAACTTGTGGTTGAGTTTGATTACAAGCCGATAGAAACAACGCTAGTGTTAAGATTGATACACTTTGAACTTTTTCTTTAAACATTATCAAATCCTCCGTAGTTGACTTCTGATAATTAAAGTATAACAAATTTTTTCACTTTTATCTTGCCTATTTTTATTTTTTTTAAAATTTGTGAAAAAAAAGTTCATTTACAAAAGAAAAATCGCTAGATTAAGTATATTGAAAGTAGTTTTAAGATAAATAAAATTAATTTTATTTATAAGAATTGTTTAATTATCAGACAAAAAGTCTGATAATTTTTAAGCAGTCAACTCTTGAAGAGATGTTTTAGCAGCTAAAATTGCCTCCTCTATCATCTCATCTGTTGTGACTGTAGAGATAAACCCTGTCTCATAAGAAGAACAAGCAAGATAGACACCTTTTTCTAACATCTTACCATGAAATTTACCAAAGAGTTCAGAGTCATTCTCTAAAGCGTCATCAAAGTTCTTTACAGGTTTATCTGAAAAGAAGAAACCAAACATAGAACCACGAACATCAGTTACCATTGGAACACCTACAGCATCTGCTGCCTCTTTAAATCCCTCCATCAATCTTTTAGCTCTCCTCTCTAAAGTAGCATATATTTCAGGGTTTGATTTTAACTTTTTAAGTGAAGCTAAACCAGCAGCCATAGCAACAGGGTTACCAGAGAGTGTTCCTGCTTGGTAGATTGGACCCTCTGGTGAAAGCTCTGCCATAATCTCTTTTCTAGTTCCAAAAGCACCCACAGGCATTCCTGCACCTATTACCTTTCCAAGAGTTACTATGTCTGGTTTTACACTACCAACCCCTTGGTAACCCTTTAGTGAAGCTCTAAACCCACTCATAACCTCATCAAAGATTAACAAAGCCCCATGCTCATCACACAATGCTCTAAGCTCCTCTAAAAACTCTTCATCAGCAGGAACAAGTCCCATATTCCCAGCAATTGGCTCAATAATAACAGAACTAATACCACCCTCACTCTGCTCAAAACATTTTTTAACAGATTCAATATCATTATAAGTAGCCAAAAGTGTATGTTTGGTCAAATCAGCAGGAACACCAGGGCTAGATGGACTTCCAAAGGTTGCCATACCTGAACCAGCCTGAACCAAGAGAGAGTCTGCATGACCATGGTAGCACCCTGTAAACTTTATAAAGTCGTCTCTTTTAGTGTACCCACGAGCCAAACGAATAGCAGACATAACAGCCTCTGTACCAGAGCTTACAAAGCGTACCTTTTCAATGCTATCAAACATATCTACTATCTCTGTTGCCAAATCTGTCTCGGTAAGAGTAGGAGCTCCAAAACTAAGACCCTTTTTAACGGCTTCTATAACTGCACTCTCTACATCAGCATCACAATGACCTAAAATAAGTGGTCCCCAGCTCTGAACAAAGTCTATATATTTGTTTCCATCTATATCTACAAGGTAACCACCCTCACCTCTTTCAATAAACACAGGTGTTCCACCTACCGATGAAAATGCACGAACAGGAGAGTCAACACCCCCTGGAATCACCTCATAAGCCTCTTTAAACGCTACTTCACTTTTGTTGTAACTCATTCTTTTTAATCCTAATTAAATTTTTTTTGATTATACTCTTTTTAATATTTTAACTTGGATGGTTTATGAGGGTTTTTGTTGCATTTATGATTTCTCTGTTAATTTATGCTTTACTTATTTGGCTCTTTGTAACAAAGTTCTCAAATATTGAAGTTCCTACTTATAAAAGAGATGACCATATTGTAAAGATAGATATTCACAATATACCTATACCCAAAAAACTAACTCCACCAACTCCAAAGATTCAACCAAAAAAGGTAGAAAAAGAGCCTACAGTTGTAAAACCTAAACCTAAAGTTATACCCAAAAAGAAGCCTATTAAGAAAAAAACTATAA
>JALVEV010000199.1 GCA_027030605.1 Campylobacteraceae bacterium
CACTTTTTATTAAACTTATAATATAGTGTAGAGGAGATACTCTTTATATCATGTTGACTAACAAATTTATTATGACCCTCAGTATAGGTAGCATTTAGATAAAACTTCTTTGTTATAAAATATCCTAAGCCACCTGTAATATATTCACTATCATGTAACTTAGAACTAATCTCTTCATCTTGTACAAAAGTATGTTTAAATTGTCCAAATAGAGATAGTGACTTTATAGGATAATATATTAATGAGCTATAAAGAGTATAGTCTGTCTTATTTCCTTGAAAATCATAAGTTGGAAGCTTGACCCCTCCACCTAAGCTAAATTTTAAAATAGGAGTCAAGGAAAAACGTTTTTGTACTTTTAATGTAGTATCTATTAGACCATCTGTGTCGTTATAGTGATAATAACCTGAACCAAGAGAATAAGCCCAACTATTACGATAATAGTTCAGCTTAAGTGTCTCTATCGTCTGCTCTTCTCGACCTAAAAGGTCTTCGTTAATAATCACTCCGTACCCTATAAGAAGTTGTAGACTATCTTTCTCTGTCTCATTAGGTAATGTTAAAATCTCTATAGTACACCCACGAGCATCTACCTTTTCAAAAAAAGATGTATTGGGACACTCATCAACCTCATCAGCCACTCCATCAAAATCTTGGTCCTTCATCGCTTCAAGAGGCAGTACCACTCCCACTAACAACAGACCAACTATTATATTCTTAATCATCATCTTCTACCTCATCTAGTTCAATTTCACTCCCTATATGCTCTTGCAGACTAACAATATCATGAGTTTCAATAACTTCGTCAATATTGTCAATCTTTTTAGTTGAAGAGTCTTTAGCCTCTTCAAGTACTTCATGAGTATGGTTACTATCGGTAATAGAGATAACTTTCATCATCGCTTTCATTCTCTCCTCCTCTTGAAGTTGAATCACCTCCTCTTTAAATTGGTTCATCAACTCAAAACGCTCTTCATCTGAAGCTGATTGCATCGACTCAATAAGCTCATCAATATCGCTCATAAGAGGCATTATAAACAGCAACATGATGAACCATATTTTTGACATGAGTTCTCTCCTTTGAACTTATGAAGCGACATGAGAAAAGTCTAAAGTGATTTTTGTTCCAACACCAACCTGAGACTCAATCTTCATTACAATCCCAAGCTCTTGGGTAAGCTTATTAACTACATGAAGCCCAATCCCTAATCCTCTCTCTTGCTCTGTATGATAACGCTCCAACACCTTAGAAGTATCTTGAATTCCTTTACCTGTATCTTCTATAGTAACTAAATTATCATTAACGATTAGTTTCACCTCTCCTTTTGGTCGGTTGTATTTAGAAGCATTACTAATCAGGTTATCAAAAATACGAATAATCAAATCTTGATTAGTTACTTTAATCAACGCACTATTTTTTTCATAAATAAAAGAGATATTGGGATAGAGTGTCGCCATAAACTCCAAACGCTCTTTTGCAACCAATGCAACATCAATACAACTATTATGTGAAGGAGAAGAGGCTAAAAAGGCTTTAAGGTTATTTTGTAACAAAACAATCGTATCTAAGCCCTGTGACACACGCTTCACAAAAGGATTCTCTTGCTCCTTTTTATCTAACATCGAAAGATTCAACACCATCGAGGTAATAGGTGTATTAAAGTCATGTAAAACATCTTTAATAAACTCATCATTGACCTTAAGTGCTTTCCTTAGAGGTTTTAGACTATAAAGTGTTAAAAGAAAAGCAACACCAAGTAATAACAACGTACTAACAATAAATTTAATACCAAGCTCTTGAACAATTTCAGCCTTATCTCTCTCATAACTCTTTTGAGCATAAAAGAGTTTCATATCATATTTTTTAGATTTAGGAACTCGAAAAAAGGCATAGAGTCCACTCTTTTCATAAAGATGTTGAAGATGATTTTTATCTTTAGGAGCAAAACCAATTTTATATCGGTTACATTTCAAAGTATAGCTACAAACCTCCATATCTTTATATAGTTTCTGTTTATATTCGCCAATTTGATTACGATAAAGTTCTAAAAAGAGTAGCAATAGAAGAAGTTCTAAAAGAGAGAAGAAGATAAGAAAGTTTTTAACAAGAGACTCCTTTTCATAACTATTCAATCATGTATCCTTTTGCTCGTATATTCTTAATCTCAACTCCTAAACGCTGTTTTATTTTTGTAATTGAGACACGCAAAGCATTGTCCGATGGGTACTCCAACAACTCCAATAAATCAACCTTATTCACCACTGAACCACGATGGAGTATAAGTTTTTTAAAAATCTTATATTGGGTTAAGCCTATATCCACCACCTCATTGTCGACTCTAATGACCTCTGCCTCTTGGTCAAAAACCACATTGCCA
>JALVEV010000200.1 GCA_027030605.1 Campylobacteraceae bacterium
CATATTCATGTATCGTAATGCCCATGCTGTGTGTTCCTTTTAAGTTAAGAATTTGCAACGATTATAGCTTAGAGGGGTGTAATGTGTGTTGATTGTGGGCGTTATAGAGTATTTGAATTTTATTATGTTACAATTCTTCCATGATTGATAAGAGCATAAAATAATTGTTATAAGTCAAGATAAAGTGTAGATAAGCTCTACACTCTATTTCCCAAAAAATTTATAAAAGAAGTTAGGAACAAGCTTTAGAGGGGTTCGTGTTAAGGCAAGATTCCCTTTGGTAACATCTTTAGTTAAGGTAGTTCCTGCTGCTATCATCACATCATCTTCTATGGTAACAGGAGCAACCAGTTGTGAGTCTGAACCAACAAAGACATTTTTACCAATAATGGTTTTATATTTGTTTTTCCCATCATAGTTACAAGTAATTACTCCTGCTCCAATGTTAGACCCCTCATCTATAGTACTGTCACCAAGATAGGCTAAATGACCAGCCTTTACACCTGTAAGGGCAGATTTCTTTACCTCTACAAAGTTTCCAACATGTGTTCCTTTTAGGTGTGAAAGAGGGCGAATTCGTCCCATTGGTCCAACATCTGAATCTTCAATAATGGACTCCTCAATCACAGAGTTGGTCTTAATATGAGCATTAATAAGTTTTGAAGCTCCTAAGATGGTTACACCATTTTCTAATATACACTCACCCTCAAAAGTAGCACGACAATCAATATAGGTAGTCTCAGGAAAACGCATAATGACACCCGACTCCATAAGCTCTTTTTTAATACGGTCTTGCATAATCACCTCAGCAGTGGCAAGGTCAAATTTGGAGTTAACCCCTTTAAACTCCTCCTCTTCTACATAGACAGGGTGTACAGTTTTTCCTTCATCAACAGCCATTTTTATAATATCTGTTAGGTAGTACTCCTCTTGAGCATTCTCATTTGAGAGTAGGGGGATGTAACGGTTAAGAAGCTCTGTATTGACACAGTAGATACCTGCATTAACCGTTTTGGTCTCTAGTTGTGCTTCATTACAATCTTTCTGCTCAACAATCTCCTTAACCTCTTCATTTTCAATAATAACACGACCATAACCATAAGGATTATCAAGTTTAATTACCGACATATTGATGTCTGCATCTCCATCAGTCAATGCTAAAAGAGAGTTTTGGGTAATGAGAGGCATATCACCATTTAAAATAAGGGTCTTTTCATATTTAGTAGTTACTCCCTTCATCGCTCCACCTGTTCCTGGGAACTTCTGGGCATCTTGCATGTGGAAGTTGATATTTGAGTACTCAGCCTCTATTGCCTCTTGAACTCTTTGTGCTTGATGATACAAAACAACAGTAATGTCATCTGAGAGTTTTTGTGCCGCATCAATGGCATGAGAGAGCATTGATTTACCTGAAATAGTATGAAGAACTTTGGGGGTAGTAGACTTCATTCTACTACCTTTACCTGCTGCTAAAATAACGATGCTAATAGACATTGGAAACCTTATGTTAAGAAAATATTATTTTTTGTTATTATATCTAAGGTGGAGTAAAAATATAGTATACTTTTAGAAAAAATAAGGCTTAAGCATGAAAAAAGTAGGTATTAAATTTTTGCACCATATTGAGTATGAGCCATTTGAGTCTTTTCAGTATCTTCTTGACTATGATTTTGACTATTTTGATTTAGAGGAGTCTGTAGAGAAAGGTGAGATTTTAGAGCTTGATTTGGAAGATGAAGAGGAAGAGGATAGAGCTGATGATATAGAGGTTTTAAATGAATTTTTAAGTGAGTTTGACAAACAGGGTATAGAGTATGAACTTTTTGTTTTTGATAATAAGTGGAGAAGAGAGGAGTTAAAAAATATCTCTTAAAAGTTCCATCTCGACTCTTAAAAAAGGTTATGAAGTAAACCCCATAACCTTCCCATCTTGAAGCTTTTTAAGCTTCTGCTCCTCTTTAAGACGCTCTATAAACTCCGAAGCAGAGTTAATCTTTTTAAATTTACTCTGTCTCTTAACTGTAGCAAAATCTCCAGGAGTTAAGTTTTTTAGTGACTTTATCTGATGAAGCTCTTGCTCTGTGGCTGTTAAGTTTAAGGTCTCTAAATAAGAGATAAAAATCTTCTCTAACTGTTTTGGCTCTAAGCTTTTGAACTCTAGTTTTATATCAAAACGACGCAGACTAGCTTGGTCTAAGTGGTCGATGAGGTTGGTTGTTGCTATGAAGACACCCTCAAACTTCTCCATCTGAACCAACATCTCATTTACCTGTGTCACCTCCCAATTGACTTTTGCTTGACCTCTCTCTGCTAAGAAGCCATCAACTTCATCAAAAATAAGTACAGCCTCCTCCTCTTGAGCCTCTCTAAAGGCATTGGCGATGTTCTTTTCAGTCTCTCCTACCCATTTACTCATAAGCGATGACCCACTCTTAATCACAAAAGGTCTCTCTAACATCTGAGCAATATGTTTAGCAAAGGCACTCTTTCCTGTTCCTGATACACCATAAAAACAGATACGTGCCGATTTGTTCTCTTTGATTCCCTCTACCAGCTCCTCTAGGTTGCTTTTTGTATTGACAAACTCTAGGGCATAGTTTTCTGGTAAAATACCCTCTGAAGTTAATATCACCTCCTCTTGCCCTTGGGCTTTAAGGGTATTATTGATAAGGTGCAGTAGGGCTTTACTCTGTTTTTTTTCAGGTAGATTTTCAGTGACTCTCATGGCAGAGGAGATAAGAGCAGGAGCAATACCCTCATGTTCAGAGAGCTTTTCAATCTCTTGGTTGCTCAATATCTCTTTTGTATATTTTCGAATAATATCAGCTCGTTTGCTTTTACTTGGAATAGGAAGTTCAATACACATATTGAAACGGCGAATGAGTGCATGGTCAATACTGTCAATATTGTTCGTAATCCAAATGGTTGGCACATCGTTTTTCTCTAATACTTTGTTAATCCATGCTTTGTCTGATTGCTGTTTGGGAAGCATAAAAAAGCCACCACTGTAACTCTCAAAAACATCTTCGGCTTCATCATACATTAAGATGGTTCGGCTCTTGAAAAAGAGAGCTTGTGCCGTTTTATAGAGACGTAGACGCTCTTCCCCCTCAATTGGGTCACCGTCGCTGTCAGCATAGCTAATCTCATAGAGTTTGGTTCCTAAGATGTTAGCAATGGTCTTAGAGAGTTCTGTTTTCCCTGTTCCTGGGAGTCCATAGAGTAAAATGTTTACCCCTTTTTGTTGCTCTTCAAGAGCTTTGTTGAGAAAGGGCATTAAAATCTCTAAGTCGCTTTTAATATAGGAGTAGTCCTCTATGTTTAGTGTTCCCCTCTCTGCTACTTTGACGGACTCTTTTATCATCTCTGTAATATCACCATTAAGATTGAGCATATTGTCAGCAAACTCACTGTTAATAAGGTCTAGTGTCATACCAAATGAGTAGTTATCACTACTATCTAAGGTAAGAATAGCAGAACGACTAAATGTAGATTGAGGAGAGAAACTCTCATTAATGGCTTCAAAAGGAATGTTTAAAATAGTACTCAAAATACGTTTAACACGTGTAATATTGAGTTCATCACCCAGCAGTGAGAGGGCATTTTCTAAAATATCATACTGCTTTAAGAGAATGACAAACTCTAAAATCTGCTTTTCATTACTGTTTAAAGGAATAAGTTCAGAGAGCTTTTCAATGTTTTCTATGAGTAGAGGAGAGGAACTAAATGGAACCCTCTTATGCATACGGAGAAGTCTTTTTTTGAGCTTTTTTAGTGGTTCAGAGCGTTCAAAGTCATCATAATCAAAATCGACATACTTCTCTAGTCCTAAAAAGATTGCCATATCTTCATGTTCAAACTCATTGTCACTGTCTATAAAGCGTTTATGCCCACCCATCTCAATAATGACTTTAAGTATCCAATAGGTGATTTTGTCATGTAGCTCATGAGGAATAAGCTGTTCCTCTATGCCCTCTATATTAAATTCATCTTCACTATTGCTAAAAAGACTCATGAAGAACTCCTTGGTTTTTTATAGTTATTTAATTTTTTTGGGAAGTATAGCGATTAGTAGCTTGTTACTTTTTTATAATGCTTTATACTTTTTTATCTCTATAAAAGCATAATTATACACTTTTATTAAAAGATTTCACATTTCAACACAATTTATTTATTATCATTTAATCACCTAAAACAACTACAATAAAAGGAGAAAATATCACATGAAAAAATTGTTAATGAAACTAATTAAACGATTGTTCTATCGCCCAGAGAGAAAGTTTCCTCCTATTAAAATACAGGTGCTATAAAAGAGACTTTAATCTAATTGTTAAGAGCATATTACTCATAGTTATGTTACTATCCATTTTAATATGCAAACAAACAGAATAGTAAACGATACCGTCTATGGTCACATTCCCTACTCAGGATTAGAAGAGAAATTTTTACAAAGTAAAATAGTTAACCGTCTGCTTTTTGTCTCTCAAAATGCTTTGGCATATTTTGCTTTTCCCTCTATTACAACCAAGCGATACATCCACTCGCTTGGAACCATGCATGTAGCCTCTTACATGTTTAAAAACTCACTCATTAACAGCTCCTCTAAGAGTTGTAGTAAGTTTTTAAAAGAGGCACGGCACTCTATTAAGAAGATTATCAAAGAGTATAAATTAGAGATAGATTTAAAGAGTTTAAAGATAGAAGATAAGATGTTACTCGGCTTCTCTTTGGCATTAGAAGAGAAAGAGAACACAACTTATCTTATTTTACTCCAAGCGTTGCGTTTAGTAGGGCTTCTTCATGATGTGGGGCATTTGCCTTTTTCTCACCAAACAGAGTATGCACTAAAACGTCTTTATGATTCCGTCTCTAAAGTAAAAGAGCCAAACCAAGAGCAGAAAAGATTTCTAAACTTCTATGCTACTCTAACTAATTCAGGTGAGATAGTACTTCATGAGGGTATTGGATATGCCTATCTTAATATGTTGTTTAACCATGAGGTCTCTGAACAGAGTCACAGTTCTAAAGCGTTGGTAAAACTCTACTACATCTTGGTCAAAGATATTTTTGATGAGGTTAGACGATATGGTTTTGACTATAAAGTACTTCATAACTATATTAGCTCAACAGTTGATGCTGACCGTATCGACTACATTAACCGTGACCTTTTGGCGAGTGGGTATATCTCTACTTCATCAGATTTTTTACGCATTACCCGTGAGACAATTTTAGTAGAGGAGAGTGGAGTATTTAAACTCTGCTTTTTAACATCGGGGCTTTATGACATAGAACATCTACTAGAGAGCCGCTTTAACCTCTATAAAAAGGTCTTTTTTACCCATCATATTAGTCGTTTAGACACCTTACTTGAAAAGGTCATTACATTTTTATCAAAGGAGTTTTTAACCATTGCTCCTAAAGAGAAAAAAGTTTATGAGACAGTTGCTATGCTCTGGAAGTTTGCAGGTGAAAAAAATCCTGAAAAACAGTTAGATGTTATCTCTCAACTTGATGAAAATTGGCTTATTTCGCTCTTTAAAAAGGAGTACTTTAAGATAAAGTATCAACTTAGCTTGACTTATAAAGAGCGTTACTACTTAGCAGCCTTTGGGGATATACTTTTTGGAAAACATCTTTTTAATGCTAACTGGAAAAATCTTTCAGAATTTTATAATATTTTAGGACTTACTACAGATGAACGTTTTAAGTTTAGAGAGAAGTTTGGCTCAATCTCAAAAGAGCAACGTAAAAAATTAGAAGAGCGTTTAGAGATGCTTATAGAAAAGTATGGAAAAGAGGATGAGTTCTATAGCTATAGCATTGTCTCTATGTCTATAGGTATTGATAAAAACTTTTTACTCTATGATGGTAAAAAAACATTAGTTATAGATGAGATATCTACATTAAGGAAACGGTTAAAAACTTCTATGGCAAACTCAGTACCATTTTTTATATTTTCTAACAAAGAAAAGTTATCTTTAGAGATGAGAAGAGAAACGAAAAAGATTCTATTTGAAATTTTTTAAATTTAGTTAGGATATTTTAGAGTAAAACATAATTTTTTTAGTTATGATTCCTTTTAATTGTAGATAGTAGCAAAGGTATAAAAATAATGAGCAGTAAATATTTAAAAAATGGTACTAGAATAGGTGGTCACTATGAAATTATAGATGTGTTAGGTGAAGATGATTTTGAGATTCTTTATCTGGTAAAAAATATTCATCGAGAGGGGAGTTTCTTTGTTATAAAAGAGCTTTTTTTAGATGTCTTTTCAAAAAGAGAAGGAGACAATGTAGAGACCATACCCGAGGCAGTAGGTGTGTTTAATAAAAGAAAATTAGAGATTATAACAGAACTCTCTAACTTACATAGAAGACATATTGAAGGTGAGATTAAAGTTTTTGCATATTTTGAGGAAAATAATACCATCTATAGTTGTATGGCATATACTCCTAATGCAAAAGTGGAAGATTATTTGCAATTTGAGCCTAAAGAGGATACAAAATTACCTCGTTTAGAAGAGTTGAGACAAATGGAGGAAGAGAAGAAGAAAAAAGGTTCTTCTCTTCTTCCATTAATTGGTGCAGGTTTAGTAACTATTGCAGGAGGTTGTATTTTACTTTTTAATCAGTATGGAGGAGCAACGTTAGAGTCACTACATCTATTCGATAATAATAAATCTACTATATCAAAGAGTTTTCCTGAAAAAAATGAGACAATAAAAATAGTACAGCATGTAGTTAAGAGACCGAGTTCAGTGATTGAAGTAAATAGAAGTAAAACTAAAGAGAAACAAGTGTTAAAGGAGAGTACCTCTTCACTAGACAAAGGGCTTCTATCTATTGATGAAAATATAACTAAAGAAGATATTTCTAAGATTCAGAAACTTCAAAAAGTAGTAAAGGAGACTAATCTCACTAACGAAGAGTTAAAAGAGAAAGTCATAAAAAGTAGTACACTAGATAATAATTTAAGTGAAATGTTTTTAGAGCCAAAGTTGAAACAACATTTAAATCATCAAAATGAGCTAAATATAACTAATGAAATTAATCTTACTAAAGAGGGTTCACCTGATAATAATTTAAGTGAAATATTTTCAGAACAAAAGTTGAAACAGTTTTTAAAGAACTATATGAAGACAACAGCTCATGCATCTTCTAAGAAGATTATGAAACTCTATGATAGTAAAATAACAAGATATTTTAAATTTAAGAATATAACTCCTAAAAAAGTTGGAAAATCGGTTCGAGCTTATAATCGAAAATGGAAATATAGAAATTTTAAATTGATAGATTTCAAAATCTTAAAGAGGTATAGTAAAAATGGTGTAAACTATTGTGATATTAAAACTCATACTAAGTGGTATGTGTCAAATCCTCATGGTAAAAAAAGGTCAGGAAATGTTAGAGGATTTATGACCATAAGAGATGGAGAAGATGGATTTAAAGTTAAAGCTATCTATGGCATTAAATAAAAAAGTTCATAAACGTATATTTTTTAATGAGTATAAGGTATAATCTTCAAAAATTAATAGATAGAAACAGAAAAGGAAAATGGTGATTGGTGCCGTTGAGAGAAAGATAGAGCAGTACATAGCAGATTTAGATGATAGCCATGTAAAGAGACTCTATAAAAAAATACCACAGGGTAAACGACTTCGTACTAAGCTAATTTTAAAAATTGCAGGGAGTAGTTTAAAGGTTGTCAAGACTGCCGCAACTGTTGAGATGATTCATGTGGCAAGTCTTTTACATGATGATGTTATCGATGAAGCTTATCAGCGACGAGGAAAATCCTCTATAAATGCTAGTGAAGGTAATAAAATAGCCATTATGATGGGAGATATACTCTATTCGAAAGCCTTTTTTGAGTTAAATACAATATCCCCTGAAGTAGCAAAGGTTATCTCTAATGCTGTTGTTCAACTAAGTCTTGGAGAGTTAGCTGATGTAGAGTTGTCTCGTAAGTTTCATACTAATAGAGATGCATACTTAAAAATGTTGTATCAAAAGACAGCCTCTTTAATGGAAGCGTCTGCTGAGTCAGCAGCCATTTTAGTAGGTAAAAACCGTCAAGCCTACAGGCAGTATGGTAAAAATTTAGGACTTGCTTTTCAGATGATAGATGATATTTTAGATATCACTCAAGAGAGTGTTACTCTAGGTAAACCTGCTCTACATGATTTTGAAGAGGGAAAGGTTACTCTACCCTATATCTATCTTTTTGAGAGTTTAGCCCAAGAGGATAGAGAGTTTTTACTCTCTCTTCATCGTAAACATTTAACAAAAGATGAAGCAGAGTGGATTAAGTCTGCTATGAAAAAAAATAATATTATTGAGAAGTCTTATAGAGAGGCAAAAGCTTTAGTTGATGAAGCTATTGAGTTAATGGACTCTCTTGGAGAAAACGATTTGTCCAATATTGCAAAAGCGATGATTGAGAGAGAGTTTTAATGTATTATCAAATTTTATCATTCAACCATAACAACTGTGAACAAGCTCTTCGTGAACAGATGGCATTTGCTGACGAGCAAGAGAAGAGTACCTTTTTAAATGAGTTGGTAGAGTTTAAGTTTATTCATGAGGCATTTGTCGTCTCGACATGTAATCGTGTTGAGGTAGTTGTTGCAACTTCAGATAACTTCTCATCTTATCATACTATCTTGGGTCTATTAAGTAAGAAATCAGGGGTAGATTTTTATAAGTTAAAATCTTCTGGGCGTAGGTATGATGATGAAGAAGCAATTATACATATCTTCTCTGTTGTGGCCTCGTTAGACTCTTTGGTTATAGGTGAGTCACAAATTACTGGTCAAGTAAGAGAAGCTTTTAAGTTTTCTCATGAGAATGGTACAGCAGGAAGTAGACTTAATCGTGTACTCTCTTATGCAGTTAAGTGTGCAGCAGAGGTTCGTAACGAGACGAGTATCTCTAGTCGACCACTCTCTATTGCTTCTGTTGCTGTTGCACAAGCCCATAAAATTTATGGTGACAACATAGCAGGTATGCGAGGTATTGTAATTGGTGCAGGTGATATGGGAGTTATTGCTACGAAACACCTTTTACGTTTGGGGTGTGATGTTCTACTTTTAGGACGAAATCTTGAAAAGACAGAGA
>JALVEV010000201.1 GCA_027030605.1 Campylobacteraceae bacterium
TTTCTAAGAGGAGGAAGTGCAAAGTAAGAACGGAAAAAAAATCCAAATGTATCTATAATTGTTAATGTTTTCAAAATAAAGTGCCTAATAGTTTTATAGAAGAGATTTTATCTAATTAAGAGTTACAGTTTAATGTGTTATTTTATATCAAAACTTATTTAATACTTATTAAATTATTGTATAATTATTATATAAAAAATAATTAAGGAAATAATATATGGATGTACCTCATGACCCTTATTTGGTAACTGTTAAAAGAAGTTTTGATGAAGAGCGTATATTAAAGCGTAAAAAGAGGCTAGAGGCAAAACAAAAAAAAGAGATTAAAGAGAGCTATTTTTCAAAAAAAATTAATTTAAATCAAATTTTAGAATTACCTGAAGGACTTCAACATATTGTACTTTTTATTTTTTTTCTTTTAATCCCTTATAGTACAGGATTACTTTTTGCATTAATTACACGTTTAGATATAGTAAGTTTAAATTCACAAGGATTTAATGAGTTTCTTTTTCTATGGACTATAGGGTATGAGTTTTCAGCAACAATGTTGCTGATTTTTTTATTTCAACAGTCTTTTACCTATAGAAGAGGTACTAGTGAAGCTTCTTAACACGATATTGGTTAATGGAGTCTCCATTAACCAATATTTCGGTTTTTCTTCCATGGTTTTTTAGTACATTATATTTACTAATTAAAAGATTACTATCGTGTTCAATGGCATAAAGGGCAATGCGAATACTGTCTGCAGTAAAGATAGTAATATAATTTTTTTTGTCTTTCCAAAAAGATTCCATAATATTTTCAACTTCATAAATATGTTTTTTATTTTTAAAAATCTCTTTCATCTCTTCATAAATGTTAGCTTCTCTGTTCTCTTTATTGATAAGATAGTGTTTAATAGACAAGTTTAATCTATCCATAGGTTTACTAGAGTTAATTTTATTGACAGAGTCTAGGTTTAGATGATAGCAGTTCTGTGGTAAAGAGTTTTTAAGATTAGACAATTTTTTTAGGGTTTTTTTTATACTATTTTTCCATGTATTCATACTACTGGTTCCAGAAAAGAGTAGAGAGAACTTAAGCTTTGGATTTTGCTCGAGTTTCTCATTTAAATGTTCTAAAATGTGCGAGATGTTAGGTTCGTAACCAATAATATAAAAGTAGTTTTCTGCATCGCTCCACTCTTTAAGTCTACTCTCAAAAGATTCACTTTTTGTCTCATCACAAAGTAGTTTTTCATGACTGGTGTAGTCAAAAGAGTGAAATTGTATGGAGGATTTTAATTCGGTAGCTGAGATGTCATTAGAGGTATTTAGGTCTATTTTTTCAAATTCATCTTTAAAATAAAATTCACACTGGTCACGTACAGCTCGTCCATAGGTACCATTATGAATAATAATAATATTGTTCTTTTGACCATGAAAAGTACAATTCTCATTGGCACAAATGCAGTTTTTTATTTTTGAAAAGAGAAACTCCATAGCTGTCTTTGCCTCATCATAATCAGGAGGAAAAACACGTATAATATTATCGTCATTATTAATAATTTTTTGAATCTCACTATCATTTATAGAACTTAATGCACCTATAATCTGAATATTTATTTTTTTCTCCTCTGATAACTCTTCCCTAGCTAAAATAGTATCTTTAAAAATAGCACTGAGCGAACTAATGAGAATATAGTTGTATTGGTTAGTGTTAAGTTCATGAATAAGTGTCTTTATCTCATCGGTATATTTGTTAACAAATAGAAATTCAATATCGATCTTTTTACTACTAAGTTGATGACTGTTATTCATAATGGTATTATAGGCAGAGATTTGGTTTAGTACCCACTCGTAGTTCTTCTCATCAATAGTACGAAGTAGAACAATTATTTTATACTCTTTTTTAATAAATTGTTTAAAGTAGTTTTTAATAGAGTGTTTAAAAGGTAAAAAATCGGGAATATTTTCAATAATCCATAAAATATTTTTGGAGGGAAGTACTTTTTGGTTGACAAGGTATATAAAAAGAGCAAAAAGAAAACCAAAAAGAACAAGAGATGAGGTAAACGCATCATTAAGGGTACAAAATCTTTGAAATATCTCTTGGTATTGCTTCTCTTTATCGTCTACAAATATAATGTAGTAGATAAGATAGCCTAAAGTACTAAAAATGCTTAATCCAAACAAAAGATGTATTATTCGTTTTACTACACTGTTCATCGCTCACCCTTTTTCGATTAATGAAGTTCTCTCCTTAAGTATACTTGAGTTAACTTTAGAAGAGTATAAAAATTATTACATAAAGTAATCAAATAGATAAAAAATATTTTTTTTAATAATAATTATTTAAATAGAATAATTATTTA
>JALVEV010000202.1 GCA_027030605.1 Campylobacteraceae bacterium
AAATACCATAACTAAAACGGTTATGCTGTCCTCTTTTAAATTCCACTTCATTTAGTGTTCCTTTTTCATAAAATTACCCAACAGCTCATAATAGCTCTGAACATTCGAAATGCTATTATGCCCAACATTTTGAATCAGCTCTACTCTTACCTCATCTTGGGGTAGACTTTTGGCTAAGGCAAGGCTATGCTCGTTGGGAACTAAGGAGTCGTTTTTAGCCATTAAGACCAAAATACTCTTTGTCTTTCTTGACTTCAAATACTCTACAGAGTTGTATTGGTCTTTAAGCATAAGCCCCATGGGGTAAATGGCATACATCTTTTGAGCCACATTTTTAATGGAGTCAAACGGGGTAATAAGCACCAACTTATGCACAGCCCTCTTAGAACTCAAATAAGAAGCCACACCAGAACCTAAACTTCGCCCCATGACGTTGACCTCTTTATGTTTAGCCTTGACTTCATCGTAAACCAAAAGGGCATCATTAAACAGGTTTGCTTCTGTAGGCTCTCCACTGCTCCACCCATACCCACGGTAGTCCACCAAATAGAGGGTAAAGTTAGGAAATGTTTTAGAAAAACTCTCAGCATTGTAAACCACCGATTCACCATTGCCCCCAAAGTAAACAATGGCATTCTCCTTGCCCTCATTTAAAACAATAGTATTGAGTGTTTCATTGCCATCTTTTAAACTCATACGCTTAAAGTCATACTCCATTTTAGCTGCAGGAAAGTAGAGTAAATTACGCTGGAAAACATAGAGCAAGACTCCTACAGCTACATAGATAAACAGTATGGCTTTTAAAATAAACAGCATCAACTTTTTCATTCTCACTTCTTTTTTGGATTTTTATATTGTACTGAAATAATATGAGGAGAAAATGAGGGGGAGCGTGTGACGGTTATTCCCTTTAAAGAGTCCAATCCTCCAAAACCAATTTCTTTACTCTCTCAAATTCTCTAGTATTGTTCGTAACCAAAACAGCTCCAAGACTCAAAGCATGAGATGCTATTAGTAAATCATTAGCTCCTATAATCTCTCCTTTTTTCTCTAAATTAGTACGAATAGTGGCATACGATTGTGCTGAGACTTTAGAGTAGTCATAGATGATAAAATTGTCTATAAAAGCAGAAACTATTTTCATCAGTTTTGGGCTATCTTTTTTGGTTGCTCCATAAAGCAGTTCTGAAACTACGATGCTAGAGAGTGCAACGGTATGATGCTCTTCTATCTCTTGCAGTTTTTTCTTTATACTTTGTGGTTTGTTTCTAATGATAAAAGAGCAGATATTGGTGTCAAGCATATAGAGCATTAAAAAAGCTCCTTGTTGTCTAGTGGTGGCTGAGTTCTCTCTAAGAAGAAATCAGAAGTATCAACTTCATCTAACATATCAAAAAAGTTGTTCCACTTGTTTTGAGGTTTTGGGCGTATGACTAGGGTTTCACCTACTTTTTCTATGTAAACCTCGGTGGTATCTACTCTAAACTCTTTAGGAATTCTAATGGCTTGGCTTCTGCCGTTTTGAAATACTTTGGCTAGTTGGGTCATGGCTACTCCTTTTTGGTATCTATCATATAGTATATACCATAAAGCTATATAAGGAGCTTAAAAGATATAAGATAGAGCTTGTTAGCAAAATGAAGCTTTAGCTCTTAAAGTTTACTAGACTCAAACCTAAATCCTATTTTCTAATTTTTTATAAAAATTTTCACGGGTAGCAACCATGTAGTGAAACACAATTTTGTCATCTTCTAAAATCTCATAAGAGATACGATACTGTGTCCCATTTTTTTGAAAATGATAAGAACGTAAATGAGAAAGTTTTCCTTTTAAGGTGTCTGATGCAAGTGGATTTTCTAAAATAATATCTAAGTGTTTTTCTTTTATCTCTTTTGCAACTGATTTATCTATTTTCTTTAAATCAGACTTGAATTTCGGATGAAAACTTTCACTATATTCCATCAAATGCCTCAGCCCTAGAGATGGGAGTTACCTTTCCACTTTTGACATCATTGACACGATTTAAAAGCTCTTTTTCATAAAGCAAATGTTCTTTTTGTTGACTTATATATGAACGTAACGCCTCAATAACAATATCGGTACGATTAATACTAAACTCTTTTGTAAAGCTATCTATCTCTTCTATAAGATACTGAGGTATTTTCAAACCAATTTGTTGTTTTTCTAACTGCTGTAAAGTATACATAATTTCAATACTCCTTATATACTATAGTATATATTATGTTATATATAAGTTGTCTTAATTGGAAAGTTCATTGACTACTTAAAAAGCTTTTTCTTAGTAGTAAGCTTAAATAC
>JALVEV010000203.1 GCA_027030605.1 Campylobacteraceae bacterium
ACCCAACAAGAGATACAGATGGTGATGGAGTTATAGATTCGTTAGATTTAGATTCAGATAATGATGGAATCTTAGATTTAGTAGAGAGTGGAGAAGATATTTCTGCTGTAGATAGTGATAATAATGGTATTTTAGATAGTACAATAGATGCAGACAATGATGGATTGATGGATGTAGCTGATGGAGATGATAGTGATGCAACCTCATTAGGAAGTGTAATAGCAGTTGATACAGATAGTGATGGCGAAAGAGATTTCCAAGATGTAGATTCAGATAATGATGGACTTTCTGATTTAATGGAAGGTATTACAGATGTATCTAATGATAGTAACAATGATGGAATGATAGATGGGAATGTTACTCTAAATGGAGTTCCAACAGTTGTATCTTCAGTAGTAATACCAACAGATACAGATGGAGACTCTATACCAAACTATAGAGATTTAGATTCAGATAATGATGGTTTAAGTGATATAGCAGAGTCTAATGTAACAGATGTAGATGGTAATGGTCTTGTTGATACCAATGGGACACTAAGTGACCCTACAACATTGCCAGTAGATGGAAATGGAGTAGTAAATGTAATTGTTCCATCAAACCCAGCACTACCAAGTATCTTAGATGCTAATGGTGATGGAGTAGTTGATAATGCAACAGATAGAGATGGTGATGGTATACCAGATGTAACAGATGAAGCAGATGCGACATATGGAACAGCTCCAGAAGTAGATAGCGATGGAGATGGAATCTCAGATGAGTATGACTTAGATGATGATAACGATGGAATCACTGATGAAGTAGAGTTAGATGGAGACCCGACAAGAGATACAGATGGTGATGGAGTGATTGATTCATTGGATTTAGACTCTGACAATGATGGGCTTCTTGATTTACTAGAGAGTGGACAAGATGTTAGCTCAGTAGATACAGATAATGATGGAAGATTAGACTCAACAACAGATGCAGATAATGATGGACTTATGGATGTAGCTGATGTTAATGATAATGACCCAGCATCAATTGGAAATGTTAACCCTATTGATACAGATAGTGATGGAGTAAGAGACTTCCAAGATGTTGACTCTGACAATGATGGAATAGCTGATATGATAGAGGCAGGGGTTCCAGCTTCTAACGATGTTAATAATGATGGAATGATAGATAACCCAGCAGTAGATGAAAATGGTCTACCAACAGCAGTAAGAGCAACCAGAGTTGATACAGATAATGATGGTGTAGAGAACTATAGAGATTTAGATTCTGATAATGATGGACTAACTGATATTATAGAGTCAGGAAATAGTGATAGTGATGGTAATGGTTTAGTAGATAGTGCCAATAGATTAGTAAACCCAGCTACTTTAACTGTAGACCCATTAACACCTAATAACTCTAATTTACCACAAATATTAGATAGAAATGGTGACGGGGTTATTGATGATGCAACCGATAGAGATGGTGATGGTATTGCAGATGTAGTAGATGGGACACCAGATACATTTGCTACAACTCCAGCAGTAGATTCAGATAATGATGGAATAGCAGATACTTATGACTTAGATGATGATAATGATGGAATCACAGACCTAGTAGAGCTAAATGGAGACCCAACAAGAGATACAGATGGTGATGGAGTTATAGATTCGTTAGATTTAGATTCAGATAATGATGGAATCTTAGATTTAGTAGAGAGTGGAGAAGATATTTCTGCTGTAGATAGTGATAATAATGGAGTAGTTGATAGTATAATCGATTCCGACAATGATGGACTGATGGATGTTGTAGATGCTGATGATAATGACGCAATGTCATTAGGAACAGTAACACCTATTGATACAGATGGAGATACAACCCCAGATTTTCAAGATGTGGATTCAGATAATGATAGTTTAAGTGATATGGTAGAAGCTGGAATTTCAGTAGATAGAGATGCAGATAGCGATGGCATGATAGATACTAGAGAAGTAGATGAACATGGTTTACCTACAGTTATAGCTTCTGTTGTAATACCAATAGATACAGATGGAGACTCTATTCCTAACTATAGAGATTTGGATTCAGATAATGATGGATTAAATGATGTAGATGAAGTTGATGGGTTAGATGAGAATGGAGATGGTATTGTTGATGTTGAAGATGCTTTAGTCGATGGAGCTTCTATTCCTGATAGTGATGGAGATGATACTCCTGATGTATTAGAAGTTAATAATGATAATCTTCCAGTTGCTGTTGACCGTGATAGTAATGGAATTATTGATGATGCAACAGATACAGATGGTGATGGTATCCCTGATATGACAGATATGGAAGATACTCTATTTGGTACAGCTCCATTTACTGACACAGATGGAGATGGTATTGCTAATGAGTTTGATATTGATGATGACAACGATGGAATACCTGATATTGTAGAAAATAGAGGTAATCCAACTAGAGATACAGATGGTGATGGAGTTATAGATTCATTAGATTTAGATTCAGATAATGATGGAATCCTAGATATTTTAGAGGCAGGTGGAGTCGATAGTGATAATGATGGACGAGTAGATGATGTAACAGATACAGATAGAGATGGTTTAGTAGATGTAGCTGATATTACACCTACAGTAGTAGATATTCCAGTAGATGAAACTGAGGGAAGAGCTATTATGTTAATACTGTTACCTGATACTGATGAAGATGGTACAAATGATTTTCAAGATATAGATTCTGACAACGATGGGCTTTCTGATTTAGTAGAGGGAGGAACAACAGTAGATAATGATGAAGATAATAATGGAATGATAGATAATCCAGCCGTAGATGAAAATGGTATTACAACTGTAGTTGCATCTGTTTCAGAACCATTAGATTCAGACAGAGATAGAGTCCCAGACTATAGAGAGTTAGACTCAGATAATGATGGTAAAAATGATATTGTAGAAGCAGGTGGAGTAGATGAAGACCGTGATGGTTTAGTAGATACAGTAGATACTTTAATTGATGTATCAAATTTACCAGATGTTGATGGTGATGGAGTCCCTAACTATAGAGAGATTAATAGAAGGGTATCGTTTGCACCAACACCAATACCTGAACCAGTAGTTGAACCAGTGGTTACACCTGTAGCACCAATTATAGAACCAGATAGAAGAGTAGTTGACCTATCTGAACCAGTTACTGTAGCAGTACTTGAGAATGACCAAGGGGATTTAGATATCTCTTCTGTAGAGATAGAACTTCCTGATGGATTTATGGAGATTCACCCTGATGCAGTACTCTTAGACGATAAGAAGACTCTAATAGTACCAGAAGAGGGTACTTGGAGTGTTAATGATGATGGAACAATCACTTATATGGCAGCAGAGGGAATTTCTCTTGTTGAACCAACACCAATCTCTTACTCTGTAGCTGATAAAAGTGGACGTAGGTTGAAAACAGATACTTTAATTATTCTCAATAAAGGTGTGGTTGCTGGGGAGACAGATACAGCAGTTTGTCAAAACTATGAAGATAATGTCTCTATTTTTGGAAATTGGAATATTGCTCTTGTTATTATTTTAGGTTCACTCTTCGGATTGTTATACTTTAGACGTGAAAAACTTTAATGCTCGTGAACTTAACCCTCTTCTTTTTGAATGGGGTATATTGTTTAGTTTATAAGTTTTAAACTTAGGTAGCTATAATCTCTTTATTAAAAATGGAGAGACAATGACCATATGGAAATATGAAGAGCATACAGAAACTCATCTTTTGGTAAAGCTTTATAAAGAAGACCATGGTGAAGGTGAGTTTTTAGGTGACCTTGAAGAAGAAATTATCAAAAAAATGATTTTAGAGATAAAGCCTGATATTAATATCAATCAGGCTTTTGGAACATTGGCTTATTTTGGGATGTTGCCTATTTTGGTGACAAAATAAAATAGCTACCAACTGCAAAAAGAGTAGCTAGAGTTACTCTTTTGACAATTACACCTATATTATTCCCAATTTGACATGAGCTACACTGTCTATACTTTTTAGCCTCATATTGAGCATAGAAGAAGAAACCTATCATTAATAAAATAATAGTTGGGAAAGCAAATTTATCATAAGTATACCAATTTGCTAAAGCCTCTTTCGATAGATTAAATAGTGGCATTAGTAGAGATAAACCCATAATAAACAGAAGCTTATCGGTAAAGCTTACAAAGTAGTCTTTTTTAGAAAATGTTGGGCAGACATCGTTCATCGTTACAGATATTGGGTTCTCTTTAGCAAGAGCCTCTAAGATATTGTCTCTTGTTTTTTTATCTACTTTATCTAAAAAATTTCCACCAAATAGATAGTCTATCTTTCGTTGAAGAGTTGCAGAGAGCTTTTTGTCTTTAATATCTGCATGTTGAGCCTCTCCTTTTCTATTTTCATATATAAGTTTTATATTTTCATGCCTAGGAATTGTAACCTCTACACCTGGGTAGTATAGAGTTGTCTCTGTTGAATCAAATTTACCACTACTAGTTAAAATTCTAGGATTGATATACTCATCATAACTATCTCCATTTTTTATAACAACTATATTGTATGGGTATGCTATCTGAATGGCTGAGAGTGCCTCTAGGTTATGTTCTTTCATAGTATCTATCATGTCTTCAAGAACATTATTTAGTGTCTCATTAAATGTCCTTACATCTGTACATGCAATATTTACCCTTTCATCAGGATATATAACAAGAGGCTGTACCATTGGATTTCCTTAGGAGAATATATACTAAAGTTTTATTAATATAGAATAAAAATTAAGTATATATTCCCAAGTTTTAAACTTGGGATAGAACTTTTTAGTGACTCTTTTGTACAACTCTTATCATTTTGAAGTTGATGATTACAAATCTAATAAATTGCCAAATTAGACAAGTTCTAAAAAACTTTACGAATCCTGTCGGTACCATTGTTGTAAAGTTTTGGTCATAAGGTTTTACTGTGTTCTCAATTTGTTGCATATTGTTTCCTTTTCACTTATTATTTTTTTAATTTTCTAAAGAGAGCCCTAAATCCTATTCAGGAATTAGAGTCCAGCCTGGCTTAAGTTTTGCTTTATAGATAAATAGGTGGTGAAGGATATGTTTAATCCAGTGTCCAGCAAGACCAATCTCACCAAATGTATAGTCTAAATCTCTTCCTAGTCCAGGGTATTTTTCAAAGTCAGGAACAACAGGGTAAACTGTAAGTGCTGCAGCTGTTCCATCTGTTAGACCTTTACCAGCTGATGCCACACATGCTGCACCCATCTCTGCCATTGATGCCTCATGAAGTTTAGCATCTGGCCCTTGTTTAATCATATCACAAATAGAGTGTGCAACAGCTTTACCAATAATACCTGAAGGCATACCTGTTCTAGGTGGTGTAGGGAAGATAGCTGTTCCATTTGGAGAACTCATTGGTTTAGAGATTGGGTGAGGAGGAGCAAATGCAATACCACAAGCAAAGATATTTGAGTATGTTGGGTTTTGGTATGTTCTAGGCCAATCAGAAGCTTTCCAGTTTTCGTAAGCACCAGCATCATATTTTGCATCAACTTTTAAGAAACCATTTGGAGCAAATAGTACATCTGTCATGTCTGAACCATCTTTTGCAATAGCTTTTAGTCCAACACCTGCAAATGGTGGAATAAGCATAGCAAAGTCAAACTCCTCTTCACCAGTTGAACCATCAAGAAGTTCATACTCTAATCTTCCAGCTTCAACTTTACTAACATGAGCTCCAATTAACCAAGGAATATTTCTCTCTGAGTATAGAGACTCAGCAAATAGTCTTGAACTAGCTGCGTACCCACCTCTTTTCATATGAAGTCCACCAATACCAAAGTCACCAAGGAAAGATTCATTTGAAATCCACTTAATATCAAGGTTATCTCTTACACCAGCTTTATTAGCTTCATGCTCAATGTTGAAGATATACTCAAATGCAGCACCTTGACAAGTACACATACCATGACCAGTACCTACAAGAATTTTTTGTCGCTCTCCTGCTTTTGCTTTATCAAATACTTTTCTAAGCTCTTCATTAGCATGAGCAGCGTGGTCTGCTGTACAAACTGAAACAGTATGCTCACCAAGATTTGAACCTTCACCAAGACCAGGAGTAGCACCAAAGTTAAGTTTTGGACCAGTTGCATTTATAAGATAGTCATAAGTAACTTCTTCTGTCTGACCCTCTTTTCCTTGACCTGTATATTCTATGGTAATAAAAGGTGTATCATCTCCCTCTTTACCCTCTGGGTGGATAGATACGGCTTTTGCTTGTCTATAGTCTATTCCAGCTTTTTTATAAACAGGTGCTAGAGGAAATACAACATCCTCTTTTGTCATCTGTCCAACACCTACCCAGATATTTGATGGAATCCAGTTCCATTGTGAGTTAGGTGTGACCACTACTACTTCGTGTTCTTTACCTAGCCATTTTTTTGCAAATGTTGCAGCAGTGTGTCCAGATACACCACCACCCATTACTACTAATCGTGCCATAGCTTTCCTTTGTTAAAATAAATTTGTTGTTCCATTATATGTTTAATGATTTTAAATAGAAGTTAAAAAATAGTTAATTTATTAATTTTATCTATTAGAAATACAAAATTGTAACTATAGTTATATTTTACATTAACAAATAATATTATTTTATGTTTTTTTTAATGTAGATATAATTTTAGAACTTTTTTTAATAAAATTATAAAATAGTTATGAGTTTTTACTCAAAAGGTAATTATAAAGCTTTATTAAAATACAATGATAAACTAAATATATATAGAGTTAAACAAGATGAAGAGATTATTTTTTATATTTTTACTTATAGGTACTATTCTTTTATATGCTAATGTATGGAATGCTCCACAGAGTAAAGAGAAGAGAGGGAGTAATATACTCTTCTCCTCTTTTAATCTACCCTACAAACACTTTGACCCTGTGGTGTCATACTCTAAACGTGAATCGGTGATTATCTCCAATATCTATGAGCCTGTAGTAGGCTACAACTACCTTAAGAGACCTTATGTTTTAGAGCCTTTAACACTAAAAGAGATGCCAAAGATTATCTATTTGGACAAAAATAGAGAAGAGGTAAACCAGACAAGCAATAAGGTAGCTTACTCTTTGTATAGCTTCTCGTTACAGAAGGGTATTTTGTATCAAAATCACTCCTGTTTTGTTAAAGATAAAAAAGGAGATATATATTATAGTAAGTTAACTAATCATGATTTGGACTCCATTGATGACCCCTATGACTTTAAAAAACAAGCAACAAGAGAGTTAAAAGCAGAAGATTACGTCTATGCTATTAAACGAATGGCTGTTAGACAGAACCACTCACCCATTTTAGATATTATAAAAGATTATATTGTAGGATTAGATACCTTCTCTAAAAAAATCACTAAAATAGCCAAAGAGAAAAGAGGTGAGATTTTAGATTTACGCCCTTACAATATAGAGGGGGTAAAGATTATTGATGACTATACATTTACCATTACTTTAAAAGGAAAGTACCCACAATTTCTCTATTGGCTTAGTATGAACTTCTTTGCACCTATTCCTTGGGAGGCTGATTTGTTCTATCAACAAAAGGTACTTGTGGCAAAAAATATTACACTCGATACATTTCCTGTAGGAACGGGGGCTTACTACTTAGCCAAGTACAATCCAAACAG
The DNA here is from genome assembly GCA_027030605.1 of Campylobacteraceae bacterium. GTDB lineage: Bacteria > Campylobacterota > Campylobacteria > Campylobacterales > Sulfurovaceae > UBA1140. The sequence continues at coordinate 7,658 of JALVEV010000203.1, forward strand.
AGAGTTAAGATTGGTTGCTAACCCAAACTACCGAGATGTCTTCTACCCAACTCTAAGTAAAGAGGAGGCAGAGCGTTCTCATGTACCAAAAGAGCTACTTCAAGATGCAGGTAAAAAAGTTCCTTTTATAAAAGAGATTCACTACGCTTTAGAGAAAGAGAGCATTCCTGTTTGGAATAAGTTTTTGCAAGGTTACTACGACGCTTCAGGCATTAGCTCTTCAGCCTTTGACCAAGCTATTCAAGTTAGTAGTAGTGGAGAGATGGGCTTAAGCGATAGTATGAGAGCAAAAGGGATACAGCTAAAGTCATCTATTGAACCTAGTATCTTCTACCTTGCTTTTAATATGCTAGACCCCATCGTTGGTGGCTACTCCGAATCAGCCAAAAAGTTACGACAAGCCATTAGTATTGCACAAAATGAGGAGGAGTACATAAGTATCTTTACCAATGAGCGAGGTATTCCAGCCCAAAGCCCAATTCCCCCCTCTATCTTTGGACACCTAGAGGGTAAAGAGGGGTGTAACCCATATGTATATAATTGGGTAGATGGCAAATGCAAACGAAAGTCAATCGAAGAGGCAAAAGAACTTTTAGCCCAAGCAGGTTACCCAAATGGAATCTCAAAAGAGACAGGAAAAGCTTTAGTTCTCTATTACGATACCACAGCAACAGGACCAGATGATAAAGCGTTAATGGATTGGCGAAGAAAGCAGTTTGCAAAGCTAGGTATTCAGCTAGTTATTAGAGGAACAGACTATAACCGTTTTCAAGACAAAGTCAACAAAGGAAAAGCTCAACTCTTCTCATGGGGTTGGAATGCAGACTACCCAGACCCTGAAAACTTTCTCTTTCTACTCTATGGTAAAAATGGAGCAGTAGTCACCAAAGGAGCAGGGGTTAACTCTGCTAACTACAACAACCCAGAGTTTAACCGACTATTTGAGCAGATGAAGAGCATGGAAAACTCTCCAGAGCGTTTAGAGATTATAAAAAAAATGGTCAAAATAGCCCAAGAGGACGCTCCATGGGTTTGGGGAATGCACCCAAAGAGTATGGCTCTTATTCATGAGTGGTATGGTAATGTTACTCCTCATGCCATGAGTGACGATACCCTAAAATATAGAAAGATAGATGCTAAACTAAGGGTTAAAAGGCAAGAGGAGTGGAATCAGCCTGTTTTGTTGCCTTTGGTGTTATTTTTTCTTATTCCTCTTTTGATGGTTTATCCTTTGTATAG
>JALVEV010000204.1 GCA_027030605.1 Campylobacteraceae bacterium
GCTCTCTATTTTTCTGTATAATTTTAATAGAGTCTTTTACTTTACTAAAGGTTATAGGTTTATAGATAATCTGTGAAAAAGAAGGAGCAATATCTTGAATTTTAAATCTATTTTCAAGTTTGGTTACCAATATAAGAGGAAGTTCTGAACTATATTGAGCAACAATACGTTGAATCTCCTCTTTGTCAATCTGTTCATAGTGAATATAGAGTATATCAAGAGAGTTAGATTCTGCCTCTTTACAAGCAACAAAACTCTCAAATGACTCTAAAGTAACTCCTCGAACACTAGATAGATAGCCTGTTAAATACTTATGAGACTTATCTATTTGTAGATTTGATGGAGCATAGAGTCCAACCTTTACTCCTTTTACTATTTCGTTTTGGAGTATCTCTTTTTGAGCTAAATTTAAAGTGAATGAAACAGTAGTTCCTCTCCCCTCAAGGCTCTCTAAATTTAACTCTCCTCCCAATAGATTAACCCATGAATGAGCAAGAGTAAGCCCTAACCCTGCACCTGAAAATTCACAAGTATTGGAGTTGTCGGCTTGGGTAAATGCAGAAAATACTCTCTTTTGCTCCTCTTGGCTCATTCCAACTCCTGTATCGGTCACTTCAAACTTTATAGCTACTACCCCTTTTTTAGAACTCTCTTTTGTAATAGATACAACAACTTGACCTTTTGCTTTCGTAAATTTAAGAGCATTGGAGATAAGATTCATAAGCACCTGTTTAATCTTTTCAGAGTCACTCTCTACCAATAGATAAGAGAGTGCTGGGTCAATCCACAAAAGAAACTCTATCTCTTTTTTAGAAGCCTCTACTGCATAGAGATGAGCAAAACTCTCAAAAACTTCAAAAACATTAAAATAGTTATTCTCAACCTCAAGTTGCCCACTCTGTGTTTGTGCAACATCTACTATATTGTTAACAACACTCAATAGCTCTTTTGAACTTTTAGAGATTGTCTCTACAAAATCTCTCTGTTCATTATCTAATTTAGTAGATGAGAGTATTTTTGAAAATCCTAAAATTCCATTGATGGGGGTACGTAGCTCATGTGAGATATTAGACAAGAAAAGTGTCTTAGCTTCATTTGCCACATCTGCTTGTTTTGTATGCTCTTGTAGCTCTTTTATCATTTTTGAGATTAATCCATATACTTCCGTATGGTTCTTCTCTTTTAACATCTGTTTAAACTGATTAATCTTTTGAGTGTTAGAAGAGTGTTTAATCTCCTCTAATAGGTTCTCTAACCCCTCACTACTATCATTAGTTTGCATAAAAAAGTAATCTCTCTTTAATACAACAATCAATAAAGAGAGAAAAAGTACAAAAGCTGAAATAAACATTGTAATTTTATGTGCAAAAGCTTTATTGTTATCAATAGTTTGTAACTCACTATAATTGATATAAGAGGTATAAAAAATAGATAATGAAGTAATAACCAACAATATAAAAATAGACAGTGTAATAATCTCTAAACGTCTTTTACTCCATAACTCTCCCATAATTTCACTCCTATAATAAAATAATATTTTTTTAAGTTTATCTTATCTTCATAATAGTAATACTTAAAAATTATATTAAAGTATTTATTATGTTTCACAATTATCACACAATAGTTAACTCCTGTTTTTTAGCATATTTTTTATGTTTAAATTTGGTATAATCTATCAATCAATAGCAAAGGATAATAAGCAGATGTACCAAAGAGAGTTTGAAAATTTACTAAGTACTACACCTCCTAGAGCTATGCTCTTTTTTGGAGAGAATGAGTATCAGATTGCTAACTATCTTCAATACTATATCAACATTACTAACTCTGCTGAGTCTATGCTCTCCTTGTACTATGATGAGTACTCATTTGAAAGGGCAAAAGCTTACCTCTCTCAATCATCACTCTTTGGTGGAACTAACCTGCTTATTGTAAAACGTGATAAGAAAATTCCCAAAAAAGAGTTGGATGTTTTGATAGAGTTAGTGGGAAAAAATGCTGACAACTTTTTTCTGTTTCACTATCAAGGCTCTGCTACTAATGCTAAGAGTCTTCAAAACTCATTTTCACCTAAAAAGGGAGCTAACTGGTTACGTCTGTTTGAACCAAATATGCGAGAGAGTATTGAGATTTTACAACGAAAAGCAAAAAATATTGGATTAGAGATTGACCACTATGCTCTACAGCACCTTATGTTAGTACTAAATAACAATATTGCTCTATGTGCCAATGAGTTAAATAAGTTAGCTATTTTAGGAGAGAGAGTTACCTCTAAAGATATTGATAGATTGGTCTACTCTACAGCTCCTTTAGAAACAGAACAGCTACTGATAGAACTCTTTGAGAAAAAGCCTATAGTACAAACAATTACAAAGCTTTTAGAGCTAGGAGAAGACGAGTTCTCCATCTTGCGTTCAACTCAATTTTTTGTTAACCAAATCTTTCTCTTTCACACTTTTATGAAACTCAATGGGTATATCGACTCTAAAGCCATTTTAGGCTACAAATTACCCAAACCTATAGAAGAGCAGAAAGCAAACCTTGCTCTACGAGTCAAAAGCCCTACTCTTTTAAAGATGTTTGAGTACCTCTTAGAGATAGAACTAGAGCTAAAAACAACCCCTTCTCAAAATAGAGAGTTGCTTTTGTATGGGGTATTTATTAAGTTACAAAGTCTTTTATGAAGCTTTTGAAAGTTCTATCATCTGGTCTACTTTCTCTTTAATACTAGTGTAGTCTGTAACCTTATCGGAGATAAAGGTAAAGTTCTCTTTATCACTAGGGATAACAACGGCTTTTCCATCTACAAAAAGCATTGATGGAATATTTTGAGATTTAATATGTTGTGCTACACTATTATGTGCAGTTTCACTGTTAACTCTATCTAAAAGAATACATTTATAAGAGTTTACATCCATTACATTCTTTAACTCATCAAGATTTTTAACTACATCTACAGAGTAGTCCAACTTCTCTAAAATAGCAGAGATAATCTTTGCCTCCATTGGGGTCTCTTTATAGAGCAAAATATCTCTTTTTGAAACATCTAGAAAAGTAGTAGAGCTTGTCTCTTGAAAAAAGAGCTTCAATACACTAATAAACTTCTCTAAATTAATTGGTTTAGAGACATACTCATCCATTCCCTCTGCCATAAAATGTTCTCTATCACCCTTTAAGGCATTTGCAGTAACAGCAACAATTGGTGTATGTTCAAGTTGTTTACTCTGCTCAAAGGCAATCATTGCTTTTGTGGCATCAATACCATTCATCACAGGCATCTGTATATCCATAAAAATAATATCATACTTATCAGCATCTTTCATATACATACTCAACCCCTCCCTTCCATTGTTAGCACACTCTGAGCTAATTCCAATGTTTTTTAAAGTGTGCTGAATCATCTTTTGGTTAATCGGGTTATCTTCAACAACTAGTGCATGAATATTTGAAAAGAGTTGTTTAGTATTAGTTGGAGGAGTAATAGTTTTATCTTCTATCTTTACCTCCTTATTTTTATATTCAACCAATTGATTAAAAGATTTTTCCACTTTTGAAAAAGTTATTGGTTCATAGATGACTTGTGTAAACGCATTAGATATCTCTTGAATTGAACGGTGTTTATTTAACTTTGTTACTAAGATAATATTAGAGTGACTACCATGATGCTCTACTATCTGATTTAACTCCTCTTGGTTAATCTTATCGTAGTGAATATAGAGTGCATCAAACAGTGAAGAGGAAGCAGAGATACACTCTTCAAATGTTTTAAAACGCATCATTGAAAGATGGGCAAAAGAGAGAAGATACTCTTCTAGATAGTGGTCTGAATCTTTTGTACGAACTTCTATTGGTGTATAAATTGCCATTTTCATCGGTTTTATTATTTTATTACGTTCTATCTCTTTTTTGGGCATCTCTAAAATAAAATAGAAAGAACTTCCCTCTCCTAAATTACTTTCAACTTTTAAAGCACCCCCTAACGCATTAACTAACCCTGCTGAAATAGTCAACCCAAGACCAGTTCCTCCATATTTACGAGAGGTACTACTATCTGCTTGAGTAAAGGCTTCAAAAACTTTTTTACTCTGCTCATCAGAAATACCAACACCTGTATCTTTTACTGTAAATTTAACAGCAATATCATCACCTGATTCAGTAACCTTTTCAATAATAACATCAATAGTTCCCTGATTGTCAGTAAACTTCACCGCATTAGAGATAAGATTTATAAGCACCTGTTTAATCTTCCCTGGGTCAGAACGCAGAAGCAAGGAAGAGAAGATAGGGTCAATCCACAATGAAAAGTCAATATCTTTTTTTGAAGCATTAGCAGCATATGACTCTATGACATTTTCAAACTCCTCCATAGGGTTAAAGTAGACCTCTTCTAACGAAATATAACCATTTTCTATTTTAGAAATATCTAAAATATCATTAATAATTGAGAGCAAATCTTCAGAACTCTTACGAATAATCTGTACAAACTCTTTCTGCTCTGCATCTAAGGTTGTTGAACTTAAAAACTTTGTAAAACCAACAATCCCATTGAGTGGAGTACGAATCTCATGAGACATATTAGCAAGAAATAGACTTTTTGTTCGGTTAGCATCAGTCGCTAATTCTTGAGTGAGTTGTAGTTCATGAATCATCTCAGACATAAGCTCATAAATCTCGGCATAGTTCTTATTTTTAATCATGCGTTTAAACTCTTGAACCTTCTCTTGGTCTTGGTAGTCTTCTAGGTCATCTAAAAGTCGTTGAAGATTTTTCTCTTCTAATTTCATATACTTTAAAATATATTTCCGTCGAGAGAGCATAAATAAAGAGAGGATTAAGACAATAAAGGAGGTTAGCATAATGGTAAGTTGCTCCTCCTTCCGTAAAAAAATATCATTTACTCTTTCTAAAGCTTTATAATTTACTTCAATATCTACTAAAGCATAGTAGTTCTCATACCCCTTATAAAAAAGAAAAGTTGAACCTAAAATAAGAATAAGATAGATAGAAGAGATAATGATTTTAGAGCTATTTACAGCAATAGCTGTTTTAGAAAATTGACTAAGTTCTTTCATGATTTGTAGCACCTTAAAATATTTATAATATAAAATATATATTATAATTATTAAACTTAATATTAGTTTTATTAAACATTTTTTAATTAGCCACTTTTTTACAAAAATATCCCTTTAATCATTTTAGTTTATTCATGTTTTAGCAAAATTGTAGATAGGTTATGGTAATATCATGCTTTCAAAATTCTTGCTCAACTAATGGGCTATAAAACCAAAAGGAATACAATGAACAACTACGAAACACTGTATGTACTTAAACCTACACTTACAGATGAAGAGACATCAGCTAACATTGCAAAGATTGAAGAGATTCTTGTAAAGAATGGTGCTGAGATTCTTGCTACCAATAAAATGGGTATGAGAAGACTTGCTTACCCTGTTCAAAAAAATGAGCGTGGTGTCTACACTATCGTTTACTTTAAAGCAACAGGTAATGTAATTGCTGAGCTTGAAAGAAACTTGAAGTTTAATGAAGAGATTATTAAATACCTTACTATTAAATACACAAAGCAAAAAGAGGTAGCTCAATTTGAGAAACTTGTAGCAGCTGCAAACCAAGTTAAAGAAGAACCAAAAGCTCAAGAGGCTCCTGCTGAAGCTGAAGAAGTAGCAACAGAAACAACAGAAGCTTAATAAGAAGCAATTAATTTACGGAGAACCCCATGTATAACAAAGTAGTATTAGTAGGACACCTTACAAGAGATGTTGAGATTAGATACTCTCAAAGTGGTTCTGCTATTGGTAATGTTGGAATTGCAACAAGCCGAAAGTGGAAAAGCCAAACTGGAGAACAAAAAGAAGAAGTAATGTTCATCGACTTAACATTTTTTGGAAGAACTGCTGAGATTGCTAATCAATACTTACGCAAGGGGAGCAAAGTTTTAGTAGATGGACGCTTAACATTTCAACAGTGGACAGCACAAGATGGAACCAAACGAAGTAAACATGTGATAACGGTAGAGAGCTTACAGATGTTAGATAGTAAAGCTGATGCTATGAACCCTAACAATAACAATGGTTATTATAACCAAGCTTCTCAAAACAACTACGGTGGAGGAGAACCACAGCAACAGCAAAGCTATGGTCAACCTCAACAGAGTAGTTATGCTCAACCACAAGTGTCACAACAACCATCATACAATGCACCACAGCCACAAATGCAACAGCAACCACCTGTACCAGAAATCGACATCGACGATGACGAGATACCATTTTAGGAGAAACCCATGGCAGAAAGAAGAAAGTTCAAAAAAAGATATTGTAAATACTGTGAGATGAAGATTGACTTCATTGACTATAAAGATTTAAATCTACTTAAGTTCTCATTGAGCGAAAGATTTAAAATTATGCCTAGAAGGCTTACAGGTAACTGTAAACGTCACCAAGAGCTAGTAACAGTAGCAATCAAAAGAGCTAGACAAACAGCACTTATTCCATACATTGTAGATAGAAAAAATGTAGTGGAAAACCCATTTGAGTTGATTAAATAGTTTAATTAACCTCTCTCTCGTTCCCTCCATCATCGGAGGGATACATACTAATTATAAATTATCTGACTTATTTGCTTTAATACTATAGCGTCTTAATAAATCCTTTTCACTTGCTAATGCTTTTTTACGGTCAATGACAACCTTCGCACCATCTTCATCCTCTAAAACAACATACTTCTCATTTCCATCCATAACAAGATGATAAAACTCTTTAAAGTCTTTGAATGCTTTTCCATTTACCTTTTCAATATGCCACATAGCAATGCCATAGTCGCCACGTGTATGAGCTGAAGCTAAAACTTTTAGAAGAACTACTAGCTCCTGTTTATCTTTAGTAGGAAACTTTGTTGCTGCATATCTTAGACCCAACATTGGAGCCATAGAGGCATTTAAAAGATTTTGAGAAACTGGAGAGAAGACATATCCACCCAACATAAAATATCTAGGCATAGTATCATACTCTAACTCTGCATAGGTAGAGTGTTCAGAACTTAATGTTTTTGGAAGAGTTACATTCAGTCTCATCTTTTTACCACTACGAATAATATCTAAGGCTACCTTGTCTCCATATTGAAGTAAATCTATATAGTATTTAAAGTGTGTATATTGATTTTTTCTAAACTCTACAGTTCCATCACTCTCTATCTTATGTCCATTAATCGCTGTAATAATATCCTCTTTTTTAAGTACATCTTTTAAAATAGAGTTATAAACTATATCTACTACTAAAATCCCTCCAGCCTCTTCAGATAGATGATAGTACTCTTTTAAAGTAGGGTTTTCAATCTTATCGGTCATTATTCCAAGTTTTGGAAAACCATCCAATTTTCCATCCTCTACATCTTTTAAGAAGTGTTGAATCATATCAACAGGAACCATGTAACCTATACTTTGAGAAAAAGTAATACCCTGCATTACTACACCAACAATCTTTCCATTTGAGATAGTTGGCCCACCCGAATTTCCAGGGTTAATTGCTGCATCAATCTGAATGGCTAAAAAACTTTTACCACTATGAGCATAACGGTTATGCTCTATTCGAGAGACAATTCCTGTACTTACAGAGATGGTATGTCCCCCCATTGGGTAACCATAGACTGTCACCTTATCTTGCATATTTGGTAGGTCTCCAAACTCTAAAGGGGTAGTGTTTTTAAAAAACTCTTTATCCTTTACCTCTAAAAGTGCTAAATCAATATCATGAGAGACATAAAGAACTTTTGCTTGATAGCGTTTGGTATCGCCATACTTTTTAACCTCAATAAAAGTTTCATTTGCTACAACATGTGCATTAGTCAAAATACGATTACCAGAGATAATACTTCCTGAACCACTAGAACGCTGAATTGATGAGTTCCAAGGTTCTAAATAGTTAGTTGCCTTAGAGACTGTATAAATTTTAACAATAGATGAATCTATGCTCTGAGAGTAGGAGAACGAAAAAACCACAATTAACACAGACAACAGCCTAAATACTCTTTTCATATAATACCTTATAGTTGATTTATGCTTAAGCTTAACAGAAAATAGTAAACCATTAAACAACGTAATATTAAGCAATGGATATAATAACAGAAAAAAATTAGGAGTTGTATAATATGGCAACAATTTCAATGGGAGACCTTAAAAAAGGTGTACGTTTAGAGTTAGATGGTAACCCTTTCAAAGTAGTGGATTTTCAACATGTTAAACCAGGAAAAGGTGCGGCTTTTGTTAGAGTTAAAATAAAAAACTTATCTAATGGTAAGGTAATAGAGAAGACTGTTCATGCAGGAGATAAGTTTGAGACACCAGATTTAGAACAAAAAACTATGCAATATCTCTATGATGATGGAGATATGTTACAGTTTATGGATACAACTACCTATGACCAAATTGGATTAACACATGACCAAGTAGGAAAAGAGACCTTTAACTTTATGGTTGATGGTATGGAGGCTGAAATTTTGTTTCACAATGGAAAGGCTATCTCTGTTGAGATTCCACAAACTTTTGTATATGAGGTAGTAGAGACCCCACCAAACTTCAAAGGTGACTCACAAGGTGGTAAAAAACCTGCAACTCTTGAATCAGGAGCTGTAGTACAAGTTCCATTTTTTGTACTAGAAGGTGACAAGATTAAAGTAGATACTACTGAAGGTAAATATTTAGAGAAAGCAAAATAAGTTTTGCAAGGTGTAGTCCCCTGACTACACCATAAAGATTTAACTTCTTAAACCTCAAAATTCTCAAACCCATCACACTTAGAAAATTAGATTTTCTCTTTCTCATTAATGAGGTCAAACCCTTGTCTAGGTACACTCCATGCATGG
>JALVEV010000205.1 GCA_027030605.1 Campylobacteraceae bacterium
TTTTTAATTTCTGATAAATATTGTCTAAACTCAGCAGTTGTATTTTCATCGGTTTCATAGCCATGCCCTCCTATAATGTTCTTTGCATGATAACTGTCAATAACATCTAACGCTTCCAAGGAACCCAATATAGAACCATCTCTAAGGGATGTTAATCGACCATTAAAAAGTAAGTCTCCCACGAACAGTACCTTTTTATTAGGTAAGTAGACAATCAAATCACCATTGGTGTGGGCAATTGAAATGGGTTGAGTAATTTCAAACTTCTCGTCACCTACCGTTAAAGTAAGATTATCATCTACAATTTTATCAATCTTTACTATTTTTGTTTGACCAAACAGCTCTTTTCCTAAAACATTTTCTATCCGTGTGTTCATACCTACAACCATGTTCTCTTCACAGTTTTTTGATGCTATAAGGGTTGCTCCTTTACTTTTGTAAAAACTGTTTCCTAACCAGTGGTCATCATGGTCATGGGTATTGATGACATATTTTACAGGAAGATTGGCTATCTTTTTCATTTGACTGTAGGCTTGTTTGGCATAAGCAAAGGTAGGTCCACTGTCTATGACAACAAAAGCTTCTTTTGTCTGAACATAACAGCTATTAACCATATTCCCACCATTCTCTTTGGAAATCGCCTCTAAAGCTCCAAAGAAACAGTAGACATTTTCTGAAACTTTTTTAGCTTTTAAATGGTACTCAAAAGAGCTTTTATCTTCTGCTTTAAGAGCTGTACTTATAAGGAGTATGGTTGCTATAAGCCCTAGTTTTATAATACTGTTATTCATAATTTGTTCCTTCTGTTTTGAGAGAAGCATAACATATTAGTATAAAAAAAGTGTAAAAAAATTCATAAGTTTTTCTTATAAAATTTACATATTTTTTACATTTCAATGTTATACTCCCTACCATGAATGATACAATTACCCAACTAAAGTCAGAAATATCAAAACATATTATAGGTCACAGCGAAATGATAGATGCCATTATTATAGGTCTTTTATCACAAGGGCATGTACTACTCGAAGGGCTTCCTGGACTTGCAAAAACCAAAGCCGTGAACAGTTTAGCACAAACCATAGGGCTTGACTTTAAACGCATACAGTTTACAGCAGACCTGCTTCCTTCAGACATATTGGGTGCAGAGATTTACAACCCCAAAACAGAAGCGTTTCAACTCAAAAAAGGGGCTGTCTTTACCCATCTGCTTCTTTGTGATGAAATCAACCGAGCCTCAGCCAAAGTACAGTCTGCCCTGCTTGAAGTGATGCAAGAGCGACAAGTGACCATAGGAGAGCAGAGTTTTAAAGTTGAAGAGCCTTTTTTTGTACTTGCGACACAAAACCCCATAGATGAAGAGGGAACCTACGCTCTTCCTCAAGCCCAACTTGACAGGTTTATGCTCAAAGTCATCGTAGGCTATAACAGTGAATTAGAAGAGTTTGAGATAGCTAAAAAATCAGCCAGTGATGCATTTGAACCAATAGAGCAGATTTTAAATAAAGAGCGTCTTCAAGTAATGCAAAAAGAGGTAAAAGATGTCTATATAGATGATGCCCTCACCACCTACATTGTCAAGCTTGTTTTTGCTACTAGAGAGCCTAAGAAATACAATCTACCTACCTTAAAGAAGAGCATTGCCTATGGTGCAAGTCCTAGAGCAACGATTGATTTACTCAAAGCCGTCAAAGCTTCTGCTTATATACGAGGGAAAAAAGAGGTCTCCCCCATTGACATCACTCTTTGTGTTAAAAATGTTTTACGGCATCGCATCGTTCTCTCCTATGAAGCACAAAGTGAAGGTGTTGATATAGATGATATAATTGACACCATTATGCAAACCATTGAGATGGATTAAACGCTTATGCCTCTTAATGATATTTTACCTCCCACAGAGATTAGCGATTATTTTTTTGTATACCTTGCTATGGCTATATTTTTTTTAGTGGGGGGTTCTTTTTTTATAGTTAAATATTTTTATAATAAAACAAAAAAAGGTCTGCGTTACTATCTTAAAATCTTAGAGAACTGTGACTTTAAAGATGCAAAAAAAACAGCTCTACAATTTTCTTATTATGGCAAAGGTATTTTTACAGATGAGCAAACAAACCCTAAGTTTTTAGCACTAGAAGAAAAACTAAAAAAGTATAAATACATTCAAAACATTACAGCCATTCCAAAAGAGTTAGAAGAGGAGATGATAACTCTTCTAAAAGAAAAAAGAGAAAACCATGTTTGAGACATTTACCTTTCATCACCCTTTTGCTTTTTTACTTATTCCTCTTTTTTTATGGCTTAACCATTTTAAATCTTCAAATCAAGATGCCTACTACCTACCACATTTTCAACTCTATAAGCAAAGCAAAGTAGCCTCAACACAATTAGAAAATATTTTGAAATACCTTATGATACTCTTTGCTATTGTAGCTCTAGCAGACCCCATTGTTTATGCTCCTCAAAAAAGCATGAAGAAAAACTCCATAGACATTATGCTAGCACTTGACACCAGTGGTTCCATGAGCATGTATGGTTTTGATGCCAAAGAGTACAACAAAACCCGTTTAGAGGTGGTCAAAGAGGTGGTGAGTTCCTTTATTGAAAAGCGTCCCGATGACCGTATTGGACTGGTGGCATTTGGTACTTACAGTAGCATTCTCTCCCCTCTAAGTTTTGACAAAGCTCCTCAACTGCAACTGGTAAAGGGCTTACAAATAGGTGTGCTAGGAAAAAGTACAGCCTTAGTCGATGCCATTGTCTCTTGCACCAAAGCTTTAAAAAAGAGT
>JALVEV010000206.1 GCA_027030605.1 Campylobacteraceae bacterium
AGAAATTTTAAAAAAAGTTCATGCTAATCCTGATGATTACTTTACATACAAGCCAAAATATCAAATCAAAAAACAGCCTATTAAAGATTTTTTGATTAGTTTAGAGCTAAAGGGAAAATCTAAAGAGATTAATGATTTTATGAAAGCTATGGAAGCTAAAAAAAGAGAAACTAATGATTAGTGATGAGGATATAATAGATACTCTTAATTATCAAGTACTACAACAAAAAGCCCATTTAACAATCAACAATATTTTATATAGTGATAGGCTAGAAATAGATGATATAGCGTTATTAGAAGAATATGCACCAAGATTATTTAATACTTATAAAAATATAGAAGAGTTAGAAGATGTACTATCTGAATTTGTTAAGCTATATTATCTATATAGGCGTGAATTTTATAATTCTCTAACAGCAGTAGAAGATGGTAAAAAAACTACCCTTAGTCAATTAGAACAAATATTTTATGATAACTCTCCTATCCCAAATAAAAAGAAAACAAGAGATAAACAAATAGAAAGTTTTAAAAAACATCTTAATATGGTATATAATTTTTTAGGTGGCTCACGATTTGGAACAGAAAAGGGGAATAAGTTTAAAAAACAACTACAAGAAATATGTGATAATGCTGATGAGTATATACCTAAAAGAACAAAAGTGACCACTTCAACAAAACCTATAAAAGATTATCTTCTTAGCCTAAAACTAATAGGCAAATCTTCAACCATTGATGAATTTATTAAAAAATTGGGAGAATTGGGAGAAGATGGCAATAAGAAATATGAATAGAAGTTCTATAAATCTTCAACTATTCATGAATTTATTAATGCTATAACATATCTATTTTACTCAATCCCCCCAAATGGCGAAAACACCAAAAATCCACTTTGTATACTTCTCTCATAAGCTTATATAATCTAAGCAAATTCAAAAAAGTACAGTTTAGATTATAAATCCATTCATGAACGGTAAGTACGCAAAAGGTATCTACTATGAGTAATACACAACGATACATAAACAAAGAAAACATGAGAGCTAAAGAGGTAGCTGAATACTTAGGTATAGGATTATCTACCGTTTGGCTTTATGCGAAGCAGGGAAAACTAAACCCTATTAGATTATCAAATAGAGTAACTATTTTTAAAAAAAGTGACCTTGATAGTTTTATTGATGGTCAAAGTGAGGTGGGGCAATGAGTTCAGCACCTAAAGTATATAAATCTTCAAAAATGATAGGAGCATTACAAGACCTATTAAGAGGTAAAGGACTTGTTTCAAGAGATGAGAAAGGTTCAAACTTTAATCAATATTTTTCTAAGATGAGAAATAAATATCATATAGAACTTGATGAGGTTGAAGAACCAAATATAGACAATCCTCAAAATCATCTATTGAGAAAGTTAGTTTTTACTGATGAAAATGTAAAGAGGGTAGAAAGTGTTTTAATACGACTTGGGGGGAGAGTTCCAAGTCGAAGAGATGAGAACTAAAAAACATCTTCACAATTCTATCTAAAAAGCCATAAAAGGAAACTACAAAAATCCTCTAAAATATGGCTTTAAGGTTCAAAAAAATACCCCTTACAATAGAGTCTAAGGTAGTCTAAGACTTTAAGGGGTAAAACTACTTAAGAAGCTCTATAAGCCTATATAGCGTGGTACTTTAAAAGGTATTGACTATTTAGGCTTAAGAATAGAGTTTCTTAATGTAGAGTTCTTGGAGAGAGGAAAAACACACATGAATATACTAGAAGAACTAGAAAACTTCATATCAGAATTTAATCAGAATAATGATGTAGATTTTGCCATAGACTCAATTAGGGTAGAGTTCTCAAAACAGTACAAGTTAAAACCACTTCAAGAGTTAGGAGAATGGAAAAAATTAACTAAAAACAGCAATATCTTAGCTAAACTCAAAAGAAGATTAACAGCTGATGAGGTTACAACTGTTTGGAGATTAGATAAACACAACATCTATTATTATAATAAACGAGATGAGACAAAAAAATACAGAAAGGCAATTATGGTTATATTTGGATTAAAGCAGTACGACAGAGAACCACCACCTAGAGCATTAGTTAGTAAAATACTATCTATCCTAAAAGATGTATCAAATATTGATTTATGCCTAGATGTACCATATCAACCAAACTTAAAAAAGCTTAAAAGACATTATATCTTAGACCAATACACAACCCCAAAAGGAGTTAAGACAGATACACACTACATTAACAACCCTCGTATAATGGGAATA
>JALVEV010000207.1 GCA_027030605.1 Campylobacteraceae bacterium
ATCTAAAAAAGCCATTAGCAACTCATCTGAACAGGCTTTAAAGTTTTTAGTTCCCTCCCGTCTAAAAAGATAGCCTATTTGACGTCTACTCAACTCTACACCTGCTAAAGCAAATAAGATAACTAGCTCATGCTCTTTTAGATTCATAGCTACTCGTACCTTTTTTAAGATAAGATTGTTAGTTAAAGGAAGAGCCTCATCATCTCTTGCAACTTTATCACTTACTCCTCTCTTTAGCAAAATCAACCCATCTAAAAAGACCCCTAACTCCTCATAAGTGGCTTTAGCATAACCTCTATCGTAACGACGCTTCATAATACTCTCTAAACGCTCTTTTGTCATTTGATACTCAGCTAACTCATAAGCCTTTATCATATCTTCATAACTTAAAGAGAGTGCCTTTTTTAACTTAAAAAGAATATCATTAATTTGCATCTTAGAAATACTCTTTTAAAATCTGAGGGAAAATCTTAATAGTAGCCTCTGCCTTTGCTATCTTCTCTTCAAAAATAGGTGCTGAGTGTGGAAAGTTGTCTGCTATCTCACGATAGATAGCAATCTTCTCTAACATATGGTTCTCCATCGCATCTAAAACAGCCTCCATTCGCTCTTGTGAGACTGCAAACTTCATAAGTAGCTCAAACATACGTTTTCTTGGGTGAATCGCCATTGAGTCCCCTGCTACATTGGCTATCTCTTTAATATCCCAACGTGAAAAGTAGATTCCAGAGACATGTGGAGCTACAATTCTTGCATATAGTGCCTCTGTATATGATGGATAATCTTTTAAATCTACCTCTTCACTCGTTGCACATGAACCATCAGAACAGTACTCCTCACTGCTGTTTGTCATCGCCTCAAACTCGGCTCTTAGTGCCTCTACATCTTTAAAATCTTTCATCTATTCTCCTCTTATATTATTGTTCTTCTCGTTCCCAACGTCCTCGTTAGGAATGAATATTGGAATTTGATTTACAAAAAAACTTTGATTAACAAATATAACTCTACTATGCATTCCCACCGAGACGGTGGGAACGAGTGATATTTATACTATTGTCGGAATCAAATCCATATCTATCTTAGCACCATACCAACGGTTACTAAGCACCATCATCTTCATAGCAAGTCGTATACGCTCATCAACAAAATCAGGGTTTTCAATGTAAGGTTCTATCTCGTCATCTAAAGAGTACCCTACTATCTTACCCTCCTCTACCTCTACAAAATCAACAAAGTTTCTCTTTTGAGCAGACTCATTTAAGCTATCGCAATACTCTAAAACACTTTCACCAAATTCATGCTCAAGTATCATTCTATTTACTTTTGAGTTTGGAAGACTCTTCATCGTAAAGTCAAAATGCTCCTCTTTTATATTTAGAGCAATCGCTGTAGCGTTAATACTATTCTCTTTAAGGCATCGGTTAAAGTATCGACGACAGTTTCCTGTTTGAGCATTAAAACCTAAAATGGTACAGAGCTGAGTGTCAGGTTTTATCTCTTCTGGTCTCATATATCTCCCTCTATTAAGGGCAGACACAGAGGTCTGCCCCTACATATCTCTTTTTCTTGCATTTGCATGAAGCTCAATCGCCTCCTCCTCTTCTATTTTACAACGCATACACATCTGCTCTCCACCTTGGTAGGTAAAGTAGTTTCCACACTCATTACAACGCTTAACATCAAAGGTAGCTAGGGTTCTTTGAGTTGGTTCAAAAAACTCTTTTATCTCAAAACCTGGTTGGAGTTGAATAGCGTTTGGCTCACACACATCGTGACAGAGATGACACTTAACACAGAGCATTGCATCAAAGTGAATGAGTGAAAACTTACTATCTGAACTCAATGCCCCTGTTGGACAGATTCGGTAACAGATTTGACAGTTATTACACGACTCATCTACAAACTTTTGTGATGTAAAATTAATATCTTCTGTAGCTACCATCTCATAATTTTCAGGCTTCTCAACACGTTTTAAAATAGAGAAGAGAAGTTTTCTTTTGTCTGGAATCACTTTGTTCTTAATTTTTGAGATATCTCCTAGATTAATACCAAAAGATTTTAACTCATCGGCATCGACAGCTTCATCAAAAGCTTGTTTACTCTTGATTGCCCCTTTAAGACTAAAGAGTGAACGTCTACTTGGAATATTTTGCTCTTGCTGGGCAACAATAGCCTCTGTCTCGGCTGATTTAATCAGTATCTCTTTGTCACAGAAAGTAGATAAGATAAAATTCGTCTCTTCAATATTCTCTCTAAGCTGATTTTGTAGCTTTGGACTCTCTCCTCCACAGGAACAAGCCTCAACGTCCATTACAATAGGTTTGTCAGAAGCTATAGCCATTGAGATAAGATGCTCTACACTTAAAACAGATAGACAGCAATATAGGTCTTTTTGACAGACAAGCTCACTACTCTCCTCTTCTAAAAATTTGAAGAAGAACTCTATGCTTGAAAAACCTGAAAGCGAAAAAGCCTCTGTCGGACAGACACCCACACACCCACCACAAGTAGTACATGCAGAAGGGGTAAAAGCAGGAATGTTGTCAACTATCTCAATAGTATCAACAGGACAAATATCTACACATTTAGTACACTCAGAAAATTTGGAGGTTGCACGAACACAAGAGGCAACGTCAAATAGCAGATTCATTACTTCATCTCTTCTAATTTTTCATTGACATACTCATAGTCACTCAACATAAACTCTAAAGTCAACTCTGCCCCATCATGATAGAGTGCTGTTCTTGACTCTCGTTTCATGTTAATAAGGTACATCGGAGCCCAATTAAGTAGATGGTCTTTTAAGAAACCTCGTTGTACCATTAAAAACTCTCTTATGGCATCTTCATCGTTAGCCTCATAAGCTTTTTTCATGGTATCACAGAGCATATACATAAACTCTAACTCTACTCCAATATGGTCAGGGCTTACCACTCTAGCCTCTTCAAGTTTTACCTTAAAGTCAAAAGCATCATAGATACTCAAAACAGGATTGTCTCCACCACTCTCAATCATCTGGTCATCGCGTGTATAAAATGTCTCATAAGGAACAAGGTGAAGCAACGACAAGTTTGTAAAGTCAACATCTAAATAACGCTCTTTTAAAATTTTATTGGAGAACTCTTTACGTTTTTCCCACTCTTTATAGTTTGGGAAAAGAGCTAAGATATCTGCATTAGACTCAATCGACTTTAGAAACTCCTCATCTACCTCTGTCATCATCAATCTTGAAGTTAATGCATAAAGGGTACTACGGTTCTCTATCTCTTCTAGTGTTATGTTCATTGAAACTCTCTTCGTATAATTTTTGTAGGATAATATCATTTTCAAAATTAATAGTGTTGAAATTAAAGATATTAATTGTGAAAATCTATTAGTACGTGAGCATTTCTGCTCACGATTTGGTAGAAGACTACTCAGTAATATTAACTGTGTAACCTTTTTTAGAGATTTTTGGACCAGTTCTTGGCATATGCATTGGTCTTCTAAGTTTATCTCCAGCTTGTAGAGGACGTGTTAACTTATCTCTCCATGCTTGGAAGACTTTGAAGTTATTTTCATAGTTTACATAAATGTCTCCAATAGTATCATCTGGACCAGCTTTTTCAATAATCGCTTTTTGGTGCCATCCATGGTTACCAGCAATTGGGTCTGAGTGTGTTGCCATAACAGCATTTTGCCAAGCACCACTTAGACCATCCCACCAGATGTTGTCAAGGTCTTTGTTGTACTTTTTAAACTGCCATGTATCACGACGAGCTAACATAGCTTTGTCAAGTCCCTCTTTTGGTTTAAGTGTACCAACTTTACCATCCATTGTCATGTCGTAAAGTGGAGCACCAAGTCCCATAACACCTAATTGGTGAGAGAACCCTGGAATATCAACAGCATTTTTAAGCTTCCATCTTCCTGCATGGTGAGAGTTTGCTAAAACACCTGGCATAGTTGCCTCTGTTGGAACAGCCATAGCAATAAAGTAACCAGACTCAATGTTAGTTAATGTATCTACATAAGTAACTTTTATTGCATCACCTTGCTTAATGTTAAGACGTTTTGCATCATCTGTATTTATCCACACTGGGTTATGGTTTTGTGAAATCTCCATAAGGTGTTTCGAGTTGACTGAACGTGTATGAATGTTGTATGGCAATCTAAAGATTGTATTTACAGCAAACTCATTCTCTTTCTCCATATAATCATGGTGAACTTGCGTTACAAGGTGAATCATCTTCTTACGCTCTTCTTTGTTTCTTGGGTAAATTGGCACAGCATACTCTGGCCACTTCCACTCTGCAAACCACTCTGAGAAGAACTCAAGTTTTTTACTCAATGTGTGGAAACCTTGAAGAATCTCACCATCAACCTCAATACCAATAGCATGTTTTTCACCCTCATGCTCAACTAAAAGTGTTCCAAACTCATCTTTTTCAACCTCATCAACAGGGTACTCATGTCCATGAGCAATATATTTATCACCCTCTTTTTTGAGTGCTCTCTCTTGTGGTCTATAGATGTTATCCTCTTCTAGCCATGTTCCCATATCTCTCATAAGCTCATAGTTAGGGAACTCTGAGTTAGGGTATTTCTTCTTCGCTGTCTCTCTAAGGTTTGGAAGGTTATCAAATGCCGCTTGATACCACTCTGCAATACTTACAGCTCTACTTGGGTCTTTTTTAGATGCCCAATATTTTCTAACACCTAAACTTCCATCAGGGTCAACATAGTCAGTCATTAAGTTTGCCCAGAACTCAACCTCTTCCCAAATCTCACCTAGACCTGAAGCCATGTGTGCCTCTAGTGTCCCACGTGCTGGGTGTTTTGGTTTCCATCCAAGTTTTTCAAGAGCGACTCTAAGAGCTGGTTGTCTAAAACTTAACCATCTACTTGGTTGTGTTGCTTCTGAGTGTTGGTCATGACGCTCACCTGCTAGTCCTACAGGAAGAATATATTCACAGTACCAGTTTGTCTCTGACCAAGTTGGTGAGAGGTTAAATGGAAGCTCAATTTTATCTTCACGTTTAAGTGCTTCAATCCATCTAAATCCATCAGGGTTAATCCAAACTGGATTGTACATTCTTGGACAGTAGACAGCTAGTTTTTCAGGAACATTAAGCCCTTTTTTGTTCCACTTCTCTCTCCACTCATCATCGAGAAGCATGTGAGGTAAGATGTGACTCATCTCATAGGTACTCAATGGATACTCAGGAGGCCAAGCCAACTCATTCCATGCATCAACTTTCTCTGGGTGTTCTCCAGACTCTGTTGCTGCTTCACCTTTACCATTAACAGAGATAACATGCCAGTGGTGTAGACCAACTCCACCTTTGTCACCTGCCATTGCTCCACGAAGAACAAATGGTAAGAATGCTGAACGAGCAATCATCCAACCACCACGGTGACCAATTGGTCCTGCTCTCCAGATATAGGTAGCAACTCTTGCACCTGCATCAATGAACATATCGTAAAGTTTTTCTACTGTTCTAGCTTCAATTTTACACTCTTCTACAACAAAGTCAAGTGTATATGGTTGGTACATTTCAGAAATCATTTTTATGAAATCTTCATAGCTGTCCCCTGCTGGTACAGATTTAATGTATCCTTTTTCAACAAGAAGCTTTAAGTACTCTTTGTTGGCCATAAGTCTGTCCCAGTTTACCCAATTTTTTACAAAATTGTGGTTGACCAAGTCATTACCATTGATATCTTTTTCATTTAAGATTCGGTTAGCAAGGTAGAGATAGAGTGCTGTCTCTGTTCCTGGATAACATGGAACCCATAGGTCTGCAATACCAGCTGAGTTAGAGAGACGAGGGTCCATAACAACAAGTTTTGCACCTTTTTTACGAGCCTCTGCAATACGACCTGCTGCTTGTTGGAAGTAGTGACCAGCATCAGCTGCATGAGATGATTGTAAGAAAATCAATTTAGCATTTGTCCAGTCTGGTGAGTTTCTATCATCATTTGTCCACTGAATGGTTCCCTCTCTTGCTCCTGCTGAACAGATATTTGTGTGAGAATCCCAACCATCAAGACCCATAGACATAGGAACTCTTGGTCCAAATCCATTCTCATTTGGTCGACCAACTTGATAGATAAACATGTTTTTAGAGACTTCATCATCACTTTTTACAAGTTCAGCCAGTTTTGAACCAATATCCTTCATGGCATCATCCCATGTACATCGAATCCATTTACCCTCACCACGCTTAGAACCTGGTGCTTTTTTCAATGGGAAAGGGATTCTATCTGGGTCATACATTTGTGATTGTGTAGCATACCCTTTAGCACAGTTACGTCCACGAGAACCTGGGTGCATTGGGTTACCCATATATTTTCTAACATAGAGGTCTTTTGGGTCATTTGTCTTCTTAAATTCACCAATCTCAACCCATGCAGTCAGACCACAAGAGGCTTCACAGTTTGAACATGCTGTTGGAACCAACATATACTCATTGAGCTTAATTCCATCAGGATTCTCTTCTGATTCAATACCATTTCTACCTATACCACCACGTTTCCAATCAGCCCCATCTAGCTCATGAAAAGAGTTCCAAATATTTTCACTTGGGTTAAAGTTGTAACTATCTACAAAATTTTTCCAAGTGTACTGTTTTGGGTCCCATTTTGGTGTTGGGTAGTACATTGGAGTACCATTAGGTACAGGTACAGCTTTCAATTCATCTGCCATTGCAGGGGTATCAATTACTGTTGAAAAGACACCTTTGGCAACAACAGCACCTGCTACTGCATAACTTGTTCCCTTAAGGAACGTACGTCTGCTTTCAAAGAAAGAAGATTCGTTACTATTCATTTTCTTAACCATCTATATTCTCCTTAACTTAACGGTAACATTTGTGGAATCTCTAGCCACGTACTTTTTGCAAGGTAAAGACCAATTAAAGTCGTTAATGCTGCAAACTTCATTAAAACTCTATTATCAACTTTCATTGAACCCATTGCAATAAAGAATGGAATAATATAACCAAGAACCATTGCTGTCCAGAATTGGGTAAAGTACTCACCACCTGAGTGAACATACTCTAGTGTTGCTTCAACCTCTGATGCTTTAAATGAGAAGAAATATTCGGCCATATACATAATAAATGAGAATAGTACAGAGAAAGCTAAAATAATGGCTAAATCTTTTCTAGCAGCCTCTGACCACTTATCTGCAATAAGAATTAATGAAGCAGAACCAACCATAAGTGCTGCTAAAATCATCTGAATAGACTCAGCAGGAGCTGCCCATAACTCTCTAGCACTCGCTTCTGCCATAATAATAGCTGTATACATGGTTACAGGGAATGCCAAGAGAACAACAAAAGGAAAAACTTTCTCATAGAATCCACTAATTCCCCTAATACCTTTGGCTACTGCACAATTTTTTCTTACATCTGAAAACTCATCAAAGAAACCAATAAGTGCCATAATGGTAATAAGTCCAGTAAAGAGCGAAGCCATCCATGCACCAACAGTAATTGCTGAAGTCCAGTGTGGGTGTAAGAAGATATTTACCATTCTTAATGGTTGATGTAAATCTAAAAGTGTAAAGAGAAGGAAAACATTTAATGCAACAAATGAGATAAGTGGCATTAACCATCTAAGGTTAGGCATATCCTCTTTCTTATGTCTGTAGAGCAAGTAAGCACCAACAAGAATAACACCAGTACCTATACTCTTTGCCCACATGTTAAGGGTAATCATCCAACCCCAAATAATTCCTGGAAGTGCAACATCAAGAGTGACAACTGCTTTAGTTGCTTCTATAACTGTACCGTGATCCATTAGTGACCTCCTTCTTCATGTGATTCATGTTTATCACTATTTGGCATATCTATAAACCCTTCATTTTTATCATGGTCATGATGAGCACCGAAAATTGGTGTTAAAAATCTATCTAAAACTGAGTGATGAGGGTCACCAATCTCTTTAAGATGTGTAATATTATTAAAGAGTCCATACCCTTCAATTCTCTCATGAGCCAGTGGATTAAGTGAATCATTTCCACCACCTACATAGAAGTGTTTCGGGCTAGTGTGTTTTTCAGGCTTACGAACTTGAACACCACCACCAAAACTTTGATGCTCCATAATATATCGTGAAATATGAGATGTCTCATCTTCAATATCACCAAAAATATTTGCTTCAACAGGACAAGCAACTACACAAGCTGGCATTAATCCACCTTCAATTCTATGAGCACAGTAGGTACACTTATCGGCTGTATTTGTCTCTGGGTCCATATATATAGCACCATAAGGACATGCCATCATACAACCTGCACAACCAATACATCGTGAATTGTCAACATTCACAATACCATTCTCTAGGTAATGAAGTGCCGACACTGGACAGATTCTTTCACATGGTGCACTCTCACAGTGGTTACATCTTAACGGTGTAAACTCACGAGTTGTATTTGGGAATGAGCCTATATCTATATATTTTACACGCAAACGCCAAGAGCTTAATGGCACTTCATTTTCAACTTTACAGGCGACCTCACAGGCTTTACAACCCATGCAAAGGTTAAGGTCGACTAAAAAACCTAATTTCATGTTTCCTCCTCAATGTTATTATAATTATTATAAATTCAAATTATCACCACTAATAATCTGAACTATACGGTGAATATAATATAAAAAAAAAGGTTAAGTACTAATGATAATTATAATAAAAAGCTTATTATTGATATATAAAACTCATCATGTGTAAAATTAGTAGATTATCAGTAAAAAGATTAAATTTTGTTCATAAATTTTATTGAATAAAGA
>JALVEV010000208.1 GCA_027030605.1 Campylobacteraceae bacterium
AAGAAGCAGAAAGGTTTGCCAGAGAAATAGCAAAACTTGTTGAAAAGGAACTTGAAGGGGCAAAACTTCCTTCAGGAACAGTAAAAAGGCATGAATCCGAGATTATAAGAATAATTGAAGAGGCCAATGGTTTTGCAGAAGTATTTCCTGAGGATAAATACTTTATAGTTGATAAACTCCAAAAGGCTGATCATATTGTCGGTATGACAGGAGACGGTGTTAATGATGCACCTGCCCTCAGAAAAGCTGATTGTGGTATTGCTGTAGCTGGAGCAACCGATGCTGCAAGAGCAGCCGCAGACATCGTTCTTCTTGCACCGGGTTTAAAAGTAATCGTTGACGCAATCAGAATATCAAGAGAAATATTCAGAAGGATGGAATCTTATACAATTTACAGAATAGCAGAAACTATCCGTATAATTTTATTTATGACCCTCTCAATAGTTATTTTTAACTTTTATCCAATCACAGCTCTTATGATTATCCTTTTAGCTTTACTTAATGATATTCCTATTCTTACTATAGCTTACGATCAAGAAAAAGCATCTCCGAAACCTCAGACTTGGGACATGACAGAAATCCTTGTTCTTTCATCCTGGCTGGGAGTTGCAGGGGTAGTCTCCTCATTTACCTTATATTTCCTTTTAGTAGAGTACTGGAATCTTCCTATGGATATGATACAGTCGATCATTTTCACAAAATTAATTGTTGCAGGTCACAACACAATTTTTAATACAAGAAGAAAAACATGGTTCTGGACAAAACCTCTGCCTTCTCCTGCACTTTTCTGGGCTACTATTGGAACAAGTTTTATAGGAACAATCATTGCCGTATATGGATTTGATCTTATTACTCCTATTGGTTGGGAATGGGCATTGTTCATGTGGGGATATGCGATGATCTGGTTTTTATTCAACGATGCTGTAAAAGTATTTTTCTTTCATGTTTACAGGAATAAAAGATTTGTCTTTGCAAAATTCCCCAGTTTTAAAAAACGGCTTAAAAGTCAGGGGTTTTAAAGGAGGTTGAATGAAATGTGTGAAAAAGATCTTTTATTTTGTATTTTTTACTATTTCGGTTTTATAGCAATAGCGGGAGCATTCGGAGCTGGGTGGTTTATCTTTTTTGACTGGTATAAAAGGAAAAATCAGGAATAACTGGAGGAGATAAAAATGGCTACTGTTGATGAGTTTAAGGATAAATCTATAGAAGAAACGCTTAAAGAGCTTCAAACTGAACTAAAAAATGGACTGTCAGAAGAAAAAGCTAAAGAATTATTAAAAAAGTACGGTCTGAACGAAATACCTGAAAAAGAAGAGCCATTATGGCACAGGGTGTTCAGAAGATTTTGGGGTCCTATACCCTGGATGATAGAGATAGCTGCTATTCTCTCAGCATCTGTTCAGAAATGGGAAGATTTTACAATTATCATGATTCTCCTGTTTGTGAACGCAGGAGTAGACTTGTGGCAGGAGCATAAAGCTTTATCTGCTTTAAAAGTTTTAAAAGAAAAGCTTGCTAAAAAAAGTATAGTTTTAAGAGATGGAAAATGGAAAGAGATTGACGCAAGATATATAGTCCCTGGTGATATAATCAAGTTAAAAATCGGGGACATCATTCCTGCAGATGTAAAACTTGTAGAAGGTGATTTTATTCTCATTGATCAATCTGCCCTTACAGGTGAATCTCTGCCAGTAACAAAAAAGGCAGGAGATGTAGCATACGCCAACTCAATAGTTAAGCAGGGGGAAATGATAGCAATAGTTGTTGCCACAGGTCTTAATACATATTTTGGAAAAACGGTAAAACTTGTTGCAAAAGCAGAAAGAGAAGAACGATCTCACTTTCAAGAGATGGTAATTAAAGTTGGGAACTTTCTTATCATAATAACCCTTATTTTAGTTGGTTTTATGATTTTATTTGAATTAAATCGGGGTGCTAACTGGGTTGAACTTTTAAGGTTTTCATTAGTATTAACAGTTGCTGCAATTCCTGTAGCTTTACCTGCTGTATTGACAGTAACTATGGCGGTTGGTGCTCTTTATCTGGCAAAACGGCAGGTTATAGTAAGTAGACTGGCATCAATTGAGGAATTGGCTGGCGTGGATGTTTTATGTTCAGACAAGACAGGAACATTAACTAAAAATCAGATGACCGTATCAGTCCCGTTTACAGTAGATGGGTATAAATCAGAAGATCTTATGTTTTACGCAGCATTAGCCTCAAAAGAAGAAA
>JALVEV010000209.1 GCA_027030605.1 Campylobacteraceae bacterium
CGCTTAGAGCTTGATAGTTGCTCTCTTTTCCCAACATCTCAAAGGATTCTATTTTAGAGAGAGCATCCTCTATGGCAAAAAATTTTTTATTTGGTCTGCTCATGGTGTAGAGCTTATCTGCAAAGATAATATTGGTAAAGAGGTCACTGTTTTTAACAGCCGAAAAGCCAACTAGTGCCACCAACTCTGCCATAACCTCTGACTTTTGGCGTACTGTTCCAAAGTAGCTAGAGCCACCCAACATAACAGCTGTTACCACATTTAACTCTCGCTCTTCACGGTAGATTTTAATGAATGGTTTACCTAATTTTGCTGTTGTCTTCCAATCAATCTTACGAACATCATCACCATAGATATACTCACGAAGCTCGGTAAACTCGAACCCCTCTCCTTGAAACAGAGATGGGTTATTTCCCAACATCTCACCAAAGACCTGCTTTCTTGCTTTTAGTAGTAGTTTTTTTACTTTTGTACTCATAGGCTATGGAATAGGAACAATTCCCAATACTTTCTCAACAATCATATCTTGAGTAATCCCCTCTGCTTGAGCCTCATATGAAAGAATAATACGGTGTCTTAAAACCTCTTTAGCAATATAAGCAACCTCTATAGGAGAGACATAGTTTCGCCCCTTTATAAAAGCGACTGCTCGTGCAGCCTTATACATATCTATACTCGCTCTTGGACTTGCTCCATACTCAATATATGGGGCAATCTCCTCTAAAAGATATTTTTCAGGCTCACGCGTAGCAAAGATAAGTTCAACAATATACGCCTCTACCTCAGGGTCAATATGTACCGACATCGCCTCATGACGAATATACTCCAAATCTATTATATTAGCTACCTGTTTTATCTCTCCAAAACTATTGTTAGCTACACGTCTAGCTATCTCTAACTCTTCAGCTCTTGTGTTGTAACCTACAACTACTTTCATAAGGAATCGGTCAAGTTGAGCCTCTGGTAACTCATAAGCCCCCTCCTGCTCTACAGGGTTTTGAGTTGCCATAACTAAAAAAGGTAGGTCAATCTTAAAGGTCTCATCACCAATGGTCACTTGACGCTCTTGCATTACCTCTAAGAGTGCTGACTGAACCTTTGCAGGGGCTCTGTTTATCTCATCGGCAAGGAGTAGATTGGTAAAGACTGGTCCTTGTTTAATTTTAAAAGAGTTAGAAGATGGGTCATAAATTTCTGTTCCTATAATATCACTAGGAAGTAAGTCGGGGGTAAATTGAACACGTTTAAAGTCTAAACCCAAAGAGGAAGCCAAGGCATTAACAGCTGTAGTCTTTGCTAATCCAGGGACACCCTCTAGCAAAATATGCCCACGCGTCAAAAGCCCTATAAGAAGCCCCTCTATCATCTTCTCTTGACCAACCATTACTTTGGCAATCTCTTTTTTTATATTTTCAACTATTGGATTCAATCCTATACTCCATTTTTGAAAATATTTTACTCTATTGGAGTTAATATGAGGTTAATATAAAGTTTTAATCTACTTCTATAATAAATTAATTATTTTGGTAATTGAAAATCATTAGCTATTAACTGTTGAAGATATTCATTTTCTAAAATCATCTCATCACTCATTACAAAGTCTGAAACATTCTCTTTAGACTCTTCTTTTTTTTCTTTGTTCATATTACTTACAGGAGTAATACTTTTCTGAATAATCTTATTAGATTTTTGATTTAGGGCTAAAAAAGAGTCTGAATTAAGTTCTTTTTGAACAATAACAAGTTGATTTTCTGTAGTCACATTACCTGCTCTATCTGTTGCAATATAATGCAGATAATATCTACCAACTTTGTAGGCATCAACATAACCTACCGTTTCAACATTAATATTATTTCCATACATATCTCTAGCTTCTACATGAGGAATAAAAAACTCTTCTCCTAAAGGATGAAAAAGTACAGAATTCTTTTTTAAAAATATTTTTGGTGGAGATGTATTTTTTTTATATGGAATATTAGCTTTTAAATTTAGATGAGATAAAAACTTAGATGATTCTATATCTCTTCTAGTAAGTCTTTTTCGAAATAGAATATTTCTAATAGATAAACTTCCCTTAATAACCATAGCATTAATACTTTTTAACTTATGATTAGGATAGAATTTCTCTAAGTCAGTTTGTATATTTCTTGAAAAAGTATGCCATTCATTGTCTATACTAAATTGACCTAATCCTAAATAATTAGTTCCATTTTTATCTCCAGAAGTGTAAATAAGTTCTTTACTTCCTAATGAAGTATTGACACTTATAATAATGACAAAATTTTTATCTGTTTTTATATCAAACTCAATTTTACCATACTTTTTGTGCCATGCTCGGCTACCTTTTCTTGCTCCTGAAATAAAACTACTATTGGAAAATTGTGCTAAAAGCAATGTACTCTTTTCTTGTTCAATAATTTTAGAATAGTCTTTACTCAAACAAGACCAAGAGATAGGTTTGGCATAAAGAAAATTAAAAAAAAACATTAAAACAAGTAAAGAGAAATTAAACATAGTAATTCTTTTAATAAAAAGCTATTAAGTTAAAAACTTAATAGCTTATAAATATATTAATCTTCTTGGTTAATGTGTGGGTAATAGTTTCCTTGAATCGGAACTCCTCCAACATAAATAGCTTTATCAACTCTTAAACGATTTAGGTTTATACGGAAAAATACACCTCCATCTGTCCAAAAATTATAAAAATATTTTCCATTTCTATTGATAAATGGTGCATGAGACTGATTTAATGAAAATATATTTTCATGTTTAAAATTCACCTTAATATCTTTTATTTTATAGTTTCTTCGGTAATTAATGGCAGTGACAAAAGTATCTTTATGGTTTGTAACTATAGCAAGTCTCTTTTGTTTAGAAAAACTTACATGCCCTGCTCCAAAACCAGCCTCAATAAATTTTACAATACGTAAATCTCTACTTCTTAAAACAAATATTCCACCTCTTTGAGAAATAGTATCTACATCTTGTTGGTTCGAATCAATAGCATTTATAGATAACGGAGATATTCCAAAAGTAGCTCCTCTACATCCTATTCTAGGATGACAAAAATTCTTCTTATGTAGTTTTTTTAAAAAAGGAGGTAGTCCCCAGAAGCCTTTATTTATTGTCGAACCTACTGGTGCATATATAAATCTTTTATCAGGAGTTATATAGAGATTATGTCCATTAAATCCTTGTTTGTTATATCTTGTATGAAGTTTCCTAAAAGCTAGTTGTTGTAATCCTTTACCATCTCTTCTAAGTATCCATTTATAGACTCCAACAGATTTATTTTGTGCAAGATTTCCTTCAGTTTCTCCATAAAAGATTCTATTACGTTTTCTCTTACTTCTAGGGATTATTTGATGCAAAGAGGTATCTGTTTTAATTGTTTGCTCAAGTCTTGTTTTCCACTCACCATCTTCTTGATAAATTGAATAAACATGTAAAAGTCTATTTGATCTATCTAAAATAACAAATGCTTCAGTACTAATCCAAATAGGATGCCCAGAAATTTGGTCTCCTCCAGCATCTTGAGTTGTACATTTTAAATCTGGTATATCCTCTTCACTGTAAAGACCAGTAAAAGGTTCTATAATATTTGGTTTATTACAAGTAATGTTAAACCCTGCTCGTCCTACAATTTTTAATTTAGTAGCATCAATCAAAACTGCTGAGGGTCTATCTCTAGAGTTCAAAAGTACAAGATTATATTTAGCATTATAAGCATCTGCTGACCTCGGTCTAAAAGGAAGTGAGATTTTCTTTACAAAACTTCCATCTTTTGTTCTTCGAATCGTTACAAAGTTTGAACCTTTAGCAACCATCATTATATATTTCGCTTGAGAGGGTCTAGTTGCCATAGAGTCTGCATGATGATTCAATGAACCTTCTACTTCTACTGTTTGTAATAACTTCATATTTTTATAATCTACAGTAATTAACCTATTATGAGGGTCATGCTCATCTGCAAAATGTGCAATATTTTTTACAAAGTTTGATTCGGCATGTAGCGTAGTAGTTATTATTGTTATAGATAACAATAAAGTTCTTCTGATATTGGGTGAAAATAGATTCATAATTTATCCTTATTTTTTATTACGAAACATATTTTAACAATATTAATCTTAAAATAACATATTTTAACATATAAATTTATAAAAGTAGAATTATTGACTTAAAGTTTTTAAGAAGAAAAAATAAAAGAGAAAGTAGACCCCCTATCCTCTTGGCTCTCTATCTCTAAAGATGTATTGTGCAACTTCAAAATCTGCTTAACAATAGCTAACCCCAACCCCATAGAGTTGTCCCATGAGTGTTCATCGGTTCTAAAAAACTTTTTGGTAACTTTGTCAATATTCTCTTTTGAGATTCCTACTCCACGGTCAATTACAGAGACTCTTCCATTTTCAAATTTAACAGTAACAACCTCTTTAGAGTATTTTAAGGCATTCTCTATAAGGTTTTTTAAGACAATCTCCATTAATGCTCTATCTGCTTTGACTACAAAAGGGTTACCCTCTACAACTATCTCTCGATTTTTATATTTGTCCTCTAAGTTAAATGCCACTTCATTGGCTAAAGGCTTTAAGTCAAACTTACTAAGTTGCAGTTTTTGACGACCACTCTCAAAACGATTCCAAAGAAGTAGACGACTTAAAAGCTCCTCTATCTTCTCTCCATTATTATAGATTTTAGCTAAAAATTTAATTCGTAGCCCATTAGGTATATCTTCATCTTCTATTAGCGTTTGAGAGTAGCCCATAATTGAAGCGATAGGGTTACGAAACTCATGTGCAATAGCAGAGAGCATGTCAGAGCGTTGACGATTTTTAAGTTTTATTTTTGCTGTATATTTACGCTTCTCCTTCTCTCGCTTTTGCATCTTTCGTAAAGTCAAAATCAATTTTTCATTAATGCGTTCAAACTCACGAGTAAAAAAGTGAGCCGATGGTTCAGGATTAGCACTTGCTCCAGAGAGATATTTTTCTACATTTTTTAGCTCTTTAGAGACACGTTTTGTGCCTTTATAGACAGAGACTAATAGTAGTATTTGAGAGGCAATAAAAAGAGCTATATAGAAGTAGTTATTTTTAAACTCTTCAGGAGTATTAAAAAGAATAAGTGAGAAGAGTAATGTAACAAAAATAACAATAGTAATAAGTCTGGCTATGACATATTGACTCAGTGAGGGTCGTCTATACATAGCCACGTTTAAATTATTTTCCTTCAAGCTCTCGAACTTGTTTTTTGAGCTTGTTAATCTCTTTAGTATATTGGTCTAACGACTCCTGAATCTCTCCAATATCCCACTCCTCTTCTGCCAACTCTAACTCATCATGTTTCTCTCGATACATTAATAAAAGTTTCTCTAGTTGAGCTTTTAATTCCTCTACTGTTTCATTCATTACTACTGACATAGTTTATCCTTTTCTATAAAGTTTTTAGAACCTTTTTATCATATTAACAGAAATATTATAAAGAGTCTCCACTTCTTTAATACTTGTTCGCTCATTTAACCCATGAATTCTGTCATTAATGACTCCAAACTCTACAACTTCAATGCCATAAGGGGCAATATGTCGGCCATCACTTGTACCTCCTGCTGTTGAGAGCTTGGTTTTTACCCCTGTCTCCTCCTCAATAGCTTGGCTTAACTCTTGAACAATAAATGACGATTTATTAGTTACAAATGGGTATGAGCCTTGTTGTAACTCTAATTCATACTCTAAACCATTAAGCTTCTCCTCCATAAATGCTCTTAAACTCTCTTGAGTAGTATTGGTTGAGTTTCGTACATTAAACATCATCTTTAACTCATTTGGAGTTACATTTGTCACCTCTATACCTGAACGAATATCGGTAATGACCAATTTTGATGGAGCAAAATTCTCATCTCCATTATCTAAGTTATGCCCTGCAATTTCAGCCAAGATAGGAGCTATATTGTGAATAGGGTTTATAGCTTTTTCAGGGTAGGCAGCGTGTCCCTGTTTTCCTTTTAGAGTCAAATAACCATTAATAGACCCCCTACGACCAATCTTAATGGCATCTCCCATCTCTTTTTCACAAGTAGGTTCAGCAATAATGCAGTAATCAGGTAGCAAATCTATCTCTTTTAAATGTTTTAGAACTATCTGCGTTCCATAGGTTCCATCACCCTCTTCATCAGAGGTAAGAAGAAGCGAAAGACGACCAGAGAAATCATCATCCATATCTCGAACAGCTTGAACAAAAGCAGCCACACCTGATTTCATATCTTGCGTTCCACGAGCATAGATATAACCATCTTTTATCATCGGCACAAAGGGGTTACTCTCCCACCCATCACCAGCTGGAACCACATCGACATGACCTGCAAAGCAGAGGTGTTTTCCCTCTTTAAACTTTTTGGTTAAAAAGAGATTTTTTACTCCACCTTCGTTTATCCATGTTGCTTCAAAATTGGCTAAATAGTTTTCTATATAAGTTAGCAATCCACCATCATTAGGGGTTACGGACTCTACTGAGAGTATTTTTAAAAATAAATCTATAACATCTAATCTTTTTTCCATATTATCACCTATAATTATATAATTGGGGAACAATATCGAATAGTTTTGTAGAAGTAGCTTATTTGATATTAGTTCAATCAAAACAAAAATATTAAAAAATTAATGAAAATAGCTTAACAAATGTAGATATTTAAATATGACTATAAAAGAAAAAAAGTAACATTATTTAGTAATTACTCTTTTTTAGAATCGAAGTTTAGATAGAATAAGTATTAAAAGCTATATGACCCAAGGAGTATGATGCAAGCATTAATCTTAGCAGCAGGTACGGGAAGCCGTTTAGGTAAATATACTAAAGAGAATACAAAATGTATGTTAGAGAAAGCAGTAGACAAGTATCAAGCTTGGATGGATGGAACAGCTGTAACCCTTGCAGAAGATGACAGTATTTTGGGTTTCTATGGTAAAAAAGCGTTTCGTTTTCAAGATGTTGAAGAGTACTACAAAACCGTTAATATCTATAAATTTTCAAAAGAGTTTTCTCGAAATACCTATATTCCATTTTTAGAAGCTTATTCAAAGGCAATGGGAGATAATGAGTACTATGAGTCGGTACTAAGAGTGGTACTTATGCTTGAAGAGCAGGAGTTAAAAGCACTAAGATTGAACGGTGAAAAGTGGTATGAGATAGATGATGTACAAGATAAAGCCAATGCAGAGGTTATTTTTTCTAAAAATGCAAAAGAGAAACTAAAACTGATTCCGTCACGATATGGAGGCTATTGGCGTTTTCCTGAACTAAGAGATTTTTGTTATTTGGTAAACCCCTATTTTCCAACTGTTAAAATGCAAGAGGAGATGAAAGCTTACTTTTATGAACTTCTTTCTCAATACCCATCAGGTCAAGGAACCCAACGTCTTTTGGCAGGGAAAATGTTTAAAGTAGAAGCAGAAAATATTATTGTTGGAAATGGTGTGGCAGAGAGAGATAGATTTTATAACAGACTCAAAGAGATACCTTACTTAGAGGTAGTCTACTCACAAGCCAACTATTTTTTACTTCATGTAACCGATAAATTTTCAGCAAGTGAACTTACAGAGATACTTTTAGATAGATATGAACTTTATATTAAAGACTTAACAGGAAAGATAGGATTTGATGGTAGAGAGTGTATAAGGATTGCTGTTAAAGACTTTAACGATAATGAGTTTTTGATAGAGTCTTTCAAAAAATTAGAAGGATAAAATATAGATTATGAATAACTGGAAATCAATATGGAACAAAGATACAAGAGTAACTAATCTTGTCTTAGAGATGCTAATTAAAGCAGATGGTTTTGACAGTGCTACGGGGCATTTTTCTGTAGAAGACTGGACAACATATACAAATTTACTTTATAAAAAAATCGGTATTAAAAAGAGCGATTCTATTTTTGATTTGGGGTGTGGAAGTGGAGCATTTCTCTACCCTTTATATCTTGAAAATCAAAAAGTTGCTGGAGTGGACTACTCATCTATTTTAATAGATTTGGCAAATACTATTATGACAGATGGAGAATTTAATAATATCGAAGCGATAGATATTGATGTTGAGAATAAATACGATATTGTATTGAGCCATAGTGTATTCTTTTACTTTAAAGATTTAGAGTATGCAAAACAAGTACTTTTAAAAATGATTCAAAAATCCAATAAAGCAGTAGCGATTCTTGATATTAACGATAAAATAAAAGAAGAGAAGTATCATGAACTTAGAATGAAGATAATGACTAAAGAGGAGTATGAGAAGAAATATGAAGGATTGAAACACCTTTTCTTTTCAAAGGATTTTTTTAGAGAAATAGCCAAAGAGAACAATTTAACAATAGAGATTTGGAATCAGGATTTTGAAAACTACAATAATTCAAAATTTAGGTTTAATGTTATAATGAGAAAAAAATAATAAATTGCCACTATATGGCAATATAAAAAATTTAAAATAATATTTAAAGAAGTAATAATTTGACTAAATCTATAACAAAATACAAAGAACTCATAGAGAATTTTGCTTCTCTATATATTTTACAAATAACAAATATTCTAATTCCTCTAATAACACTACCCTATTTAGTAAGAACATTAGGTGTAGAGAGCTTTGGATTAGTCTCTTTTGCTCAGGTATTTGCCATGTTTTTTATAATGTTTGTAGATTTTGGATTTAACTTAAGTATTGTTCGGATTATCTCTGTGGACTCAGAGGACAAAGAGAAAGTATCTGAAATTTTTTCTAGTGTTATTGTAATAAAGCTTATTTTGATACTACTCTCTTTTGCTCTATACTATAGCATAGTTGCTAATATAGCGAAGTTCTATAGAGATGAGTTGCTCTATCTTTACATGTATGGCATAGTTATTGGTCAAGGTCTCTTTCCTGTATGGTTCTTTCAAGGGATGCAAAAGATGAGATATATTACTATTTTAAACTTTGTTGTAAAGGTTCTCTTCTTAGCTCTTATTTTTATTTTAATTCATTCATCTGATGATTATTTAAACTATCCTATTTTATTGTCATTGGGTTATCTTTTTGTTTTACCTTTTGCTTTTTACATTATAAAAAGAGATTTTGAGATTAAATTTTATCTACCAAGCATAGAGAAACTTCTATTTTATACCAAATATAGTAGTCATTTTTTTATCTCAAGAATTGCACTTAGGTTCTATGAGGGTGGAGGACTTTTTGTTGTGGGTTTAATAGCACCTGATATAGTAGTAGGATACTACGCCATAGCTGATAAACTAAGAAGTGCCATCACCTCTCTCTATAGTCCTATATCTCAAGTACTCTACCCCTACATCGCTAAAGAGAAGAATGTAAAGTTATATAAAAAGATATTTACACTAATTAATATGGTCAATATAATAGGTTTAATAATTTTATATAGCTATACAGAAGAGATTTTAGAACTTGTTTTTGGGACATCTTCTGAACTTACAGTAACAATTATGAGAATTTTTGTTGTTGCAATGCTTTTTGATATTCCATCTATTTTGTTAGGTTATCCTATGTTGGGTGCTTTTGGATATACCAATTATGTGAACTATAGCCTTGTTATAACAGCTGTTATCTACCTTTTAGCATTGGCTATACTCTACTTCATAGGAGTACTTTCAGTTAAAATAGTAGCTATCCTTTATATGTCTACTATTTTTATAGAGCTATTTTTACGTGCTTTTGGAGTTTATAAATACAAATTATGGAGAGAGAATGTTTAAATGTTTTAAAAAGAGTTTTATAAAAAAATATTTTTTTTATTTGCTCAAAAAACAAATTATAAAAATCATATATCTATTAAATCTTTTTATTCCCAAAAATAACAAAAGTGTACTAGCATTTGTTGATTATGAGATGATTGATGGAGAACTTGTCCCTTATAAAAGTGATAATGTTTATTTATTATGTGAATATATAAAAAAACAAAGAGATGATTTAGATATAACCTATATCTCCTCTAATCAATTTGGTGGAAAGACCAATAAAATTTTAAATATTAATACAAAACTATACTATTTCTTTAAAAGACTTAGGGCAAAGGTACTGTTATTTAAACAGCCACCACATACAAGTGAATTTTTTACAAAAAAACAATACATTATTAGTTTAGGCTATTTCATACCATTTAAAGCTGACTATTGGGATTTAAAAAAATGGGAAATTTTTTATGCCGATATATTTAAAAGTGATTTTGATATGAAAATTTGCTCAAGCTACAGAGAAAATATTTTAGAATATTTTACTTATAACTTAACTCAATTTACAAACACTAATCTTACTATGGTTACAGCATCGAAATATGCTTCTAAGGTAATAGCAAAATCTCATAATCTACCTATTGATAATTTCAAAGTTTTAGGTTCTCCTAAAAGTGACCGTATAGAGCCTAGTAATGCAACTGTTTTTGATATATTTTCAATTCAAGATAATAATCAAACAATAGTACTTTACACTCCAACGTTTAGAGATATTTTTATGAAACAACATATTAATAATGCAACAGAACTTCAAAAAAATATTTTTGGATATATGAATGAAGAAGAAGCCTTAGAGGAGTTTTTAGTTGAAAATAATATTATTCTTATTGTTAAACTTCATAAGAGTTTCCCCTATTATCGTGAATTGGAAAAACTACATATAAAAGCAGATAAAAGCTATTTTAAAAATTGTTACTTTTTAGATTTTGAGTTGGAGGCAAAATATAATCTATCTATCTATCAACTCTTTGAACATAGTGATGCGATGATAGCCGACTACTCATCTATCTCTTTTGACTATCTTCCTTATAATAAACCTATTATTTATAATATTCCAGATATTGAAGAGTATAGAGACTACAGAGGCTTCTCTTATGAACCAATTGAAGATATGATGGCAGGTGAACAAGTTAAAACGATTTATGAGTTAAAAAATGCTTTACTTGATATATCGAAGCATAAAGACAACTTTAAAGAAAAGAGAAATCAACTACTTGCTATGGTTAATGAAGTTCCACAAGGTAAAGCATTAAGTAACATTTACGGATATGTGAAAGAGATAATAGATTAATGTTTACTTA
This sequence comes from Campylobacteraceae bacterium, assembly GCA_027030605.1. GTDB lineage: Bacteria > Campylobacterota > Campylobacteria > Campylobacterales > Sulfurovaceae > UBA1140. The sequence goes on from JALVEV010000209.1 coordinate 11,084, forward strand.
TGCTGTTTATAATTTTATTCTTTTTGGTGCAACTTGGGCAGCATATTTATATGAAAAAAGTGAATCAAAAAATGCTCAAATTGTATTTTATAGTGTAGCTTTTTTAATTCCATTTGTTTTTTTAGCCATTCGTTATGATATTGGAACAGACTATCAAAATTATGTAGAGTATTTTTATAGAATTAGTCATGGTGATATTATTCCTAAAGAACCAGGATATATATTAGTTAACTATTTAATATCTGAATTTCATCTTAATGTACAGTGGTTATTTGTATTTTTTGGATTTTGGTTTATATTTTTTGGTTACAAAACATTACCTAGAGATGGTTTTTCTTTAGGTATTTTTTTATTTATTAGTACCATGTATCTATATGAAGGATTTAGTGCAATTCGGCAAGGGTTAGCTATTGTTATCATGATGTATGCTCTAAAGTATGTTTATGAGAAACGTTTTTGGGTTTATTTATTTTGGGCTGTTATTGCTATGATGTTTCATCTCATAACAGCAGTTTTATTATTAATCATTTATCCAATTATTAATAAAAGAATAAATAAATATGTAACAATTTTTTTAGTTATATCTTTTTTTATTTTAATTCAATTTACAAACATAGCTAAGTTATTATTGTCACTTGTTGGAAATTTAGCCCCCCAATATGCTTGGTATGTAAATAGTGCATTTGCAGAAGAAGCTAGAACTTCTAATGGTTTATTAGGACCTATAATTAAAATATCAATAGCCATATTGATACTTTTCTTTAAAGATAAAATTATAGAAAAGTATCAGTATGCAAATATTGTTTTAAATATGTACTTATTTTATACTATCTCTTATATTTTTCATTTGAAAATTTCTATATTTGGTAGAGTTGAGCATGTATTTATTTTTTCTATGGTTTTGTCAATAGTTTACTTTCTAAAAACATTTGAAGTTAAAGGTAGGGTTATTATTATGTACATAATATTACTTTTTTATTATCTTATGTTTATGAGATATATTGTAAATGGAACATTGAGTGTTGATAATGATGTTTATGTAAATCCTTATCAAACTGTTTTATTTGACAAAGTAGGAGAAAGATGATGAAAATAGACTTTGTACTTCCATGGGTTGATGGAAGTGACCCTATTTGGCTACAAGAAAAAAATAGATACGATAAAAATAATAAAAAAGATTATAATAACAGTAATATGCGTTATAGAGATTGGGGAACACTTCGGTATGTTCTGCGTTCTATTGAGCATAATTGTCCTTGGTATAACAAAATATATCTCATTACAGAGGGACACTACCCAAATTGGTTAGATATAGAGCATGAAAGAATTGTTTTGATTACTCATGATGAACTCTATTTTGATAAATCTCATCTACCTGTGTTTAGTTCACCTTCTATAGAAATGAATCTTGCTAATATAGATGATTTATCAGATAACTTTGTTTATTTAAATGATGATACACTAATTCTAAAGCCTATAGGAAAAGATAGATTTTTTAAAAATAATTTACCTGTTGACTTTTTTTCTCATGGATGGATAGCAAGAAATAAAATTTTTGAAGAATTGAGAGGTATGAACTCATGGGCCCACTCTATTAAAAATAATATTGATTTGATTAATAGAAAATTTCCAAATGTAAAGCTAACTAAAAAACAGCTATATCACTCTAGTTATGGTATAAAAACTAAAATTAGTAATTTTCTTTTTAATAATATCTATAAACAAATTCTTTGGTTAGAGCATTATCATCAACCTATTCCCTACCTTAAAAAGACTCTTAAAGAAGTACATGCAGAGTTTTCAGATGAAATGATGCAGTGTTCTAAAAATCGTTTTAGAGCTAACAATGATTTAAATCAATATCTTTATCGTTATTGGCAATTAGCAAGTGGTCAGTTCTATCCATCAAAGCATTTTGACCATAAATATTATAAAATAGAGACAAAAGAAGATATGCAAAAGTGTTTGTCTGAGATTGACAACTATACCTTTGTTTGTCCAAATGACTCTATATCGGAAGATATTAGTGAAGAGGATTATCTGTATATAGAGACAGAACTAATAAAGAAGTTAAAAGAACTATTACCCAATAAGGCTAGTTTTGAAAAATAATATAAGTTATAAAAATATATATGTAACTAAGGGAAAAGATGCTTTTTAATTCATATATCTTTATTTTATACAAAAAGTGGTATTACTTGAGGTGGAAATAATTTTAGATTAAAAGTTGTATAAAAAAATCAAGGCATTATCACTTAAAAATTTATACAGATACAGGATTAACAATGAAAAAAGATAATACCAATAAATACAATAACAAAAGAGCAAAAATTCTATTCAAAGGTATAGTACCCTCATTTTTGGGAATTTTTATTCCGAAGAATAAAAAAAGAATTATTTTTAATTCAACAAGAAATGAGTTCTATAATTTTAATACAAAGTATCTTTTTGAATATTTTATTAAAAATCATCCTGAATATGAATCAAAATATGTTATTAACAATAAAGAAAAGAGAGATAAATTAAATAAAGAATTTGGAAAAGAGCATGAATATTTTATAGAGACAGAGTCATTTAAGGGTATGTGGTATGCACTTAGAGCTAAGAGTTGGATAACCAGTGCATTTGAGACACCAGTCGGTGGATTTTTTTTAAATTTAAATAGATTTGTATTTCTTTTAGGACATGGTACACATTTTAAAGCTATTGTATTAAATGAAAACAGTCTACCTATGATTAAAAAAATTTATTACAATTTAATTCTATTTAATTTTTCAAAATTTTTAGTTACGTCCAAATCACTTATTGATATTTATAAAAAAGCTTATAGATGTGATGAAAGTAAACTAGCTATCTTAGGAGAACCTAGACATGATAGTATCTTTGAAGCAAAACTCTCAATTATTGAAGAAAATTTTGGAGAAGAAGTACTTTTAGAGAAAAATGTTCTCTATGCTCCAACATGGAGACCTAATAGTATTTTAAAACTTTTTCCTTTTGATGAGATGTCATGGAGTGATTTTTCAGACTACTTAGAAAAGGAACGTATTAATTTATATTTACGAATGCATCCTTCCTTTCCTGAAGACTTAAGTTTTTATACAAATCAGTCAAAACGTATAAAAATATTAGATAATACTATAGTAGAAGATATTAGTGATGTTATGGGTTTTTTTGACTTATTAATAACAGATTACTCTAGTATACATATAAGTTTTTTACTTTTAGAAAAGCCTGTTATGTTTCTTCCTTATGATTTTAAAGAGTATAATGAACGAATGGGTTTTATAGATGATTATGATAAGTTAACTCCTGGACCAAAACCAACTACATTGAAGAGATTTCAAGATGAGATGAAGTTATTATTAGAAAATGAGAACTATTATAAAGATGAAAGGGTAAAAGTTTCTTATTTTTTTAATGACTTTACACATAATAACTGTAAAATGAATGCAGAATATATAATTAAAGAACTGGAAAAAAAAGATGCTTAATTACTTATGGAATAAGTGCTAAAAGAAGATTTTACCTAGGAAATGGTCTATTTTAGACTCCTTTTCTAGATAAAATTACGACAATCGTCTTAAAAATAGTTTTAATCTCTAACCACAAACTCCAATGTTTTATATAATACAAATCATACATAAGTTTCTGTTTAGCATCATAAGCATTAGCACCGTAAGGATAGAGTACCTGAGCCCATCCAGTGAGTCCAGGCTTTACAATATGACGCTCATTATAATAAGGAATCTCTTTTTCAAACTCATCTGTCCACACTTTTCGTTCTGGTCGTGGACCTATAAGATGCATATCCCTCTTCAACACATTCCACAATTGAGGAAGTTCATCAATTCTTGTCTCTCTCATGGTTTTTCCCCAAGGATAAACTCTCTCATCATCTACTGTTGCAAATTGTGCTCCATTCTTCTCTGCATCAACAGACATAGAGCGAAACTTAATACAGGTAAACTCTTTACCATTTTGACCTAGACGTTTTTGTTTAAAAAAAATAGGACCATCAGACTCTTTTTTTATTCTATAGATAGCATAGAGTATAAAAGGAGAAGTTAATATTAAAATAATAACAGTTATAGCATAGTCAATTACAAATTTTATGGAACGTTCAAATAGATTAAATGGCTTAATCTCTTCCAAAAAACTAATATCTGTATGATTAGAGGGTATATAACATTTATGTAAATATTTTTCCATAAAACTTTGAATAGTTAAATATTGAATACCCTCTTCTTGTTCTAGTTTAGTTAAATAACGTAGTAACTCATCTGGAACTAATGCTTGTGTATTTAAAACAATTAATCTCTTATCTTTTTTAGTTATAAAAGACGAAATCTCTCTAATAACCTCTTTTGAGTCTATCTCTTTATATTCTACAAAATCTATAGTAAACTTTTTTTGAAGAGTTTCAAGCTCTAATTTTGAAAAAGTATGTTGCTTTCCTAAAACTAACAACCTATGCTTTCCCCTCTCTCTTCTCTTCTTTTAAAAACTCTCTAAAAAATGCAATAAATATCATTAAAATAATACTTGTAATAAATGTAATAATAAGAATAAGAGCCTTTTTAGGTTTAGCAGCTTTCTCTGAAGTATAGATAGACTCTATAATCTTAAAACGAGAGAGTGCTTTATCATGTTTTATCTGTGCAGATGAACGCTCCTGTAAGAGATAAAGGTACATTTTTTCATTAACCTGATAGTCCCTTGAAAGACTTACAAGTTTTTGTTCCGCCTTAGGAGCAGATTTTAACTTTTTAGTGTAACCTTTTTTCATATTTTGAAGTGACTTTGTTTTCTCTTTAATTGTTATTTGTAAATTTTTTAAGTTAGAGAGAACTTTATTTTTTAAATTATATATAGTTTGATCAGCTCTTATAACCATTGGATGCTCTGGTTTATACTTTAATAATAGGTCAGAGAGTGTAATCTCTTGTTGCTGAATAAGTTTAATAAGCTCTATGGTTGGCAAATCATTAAAATCTACAAGTGAAGGGGCTATAGCATCTATGTTTTTATTTTCTTTTACAAATTTAAGGAGGCGACCTATTAGCTCTTGTTTATACTTATTTTGAGCTATCTCTATGTCAACTTTACTTAACTCTTCTACCAATGCTGTTGCCTGTATTTCTGGAGCAATAATATGGTTTTTAGTCTTAAAATTTTCAAGTTTTTTAGAACTATCCTTAACACGCTCTTCAACTTTTTTAAGCTGTTTGTCATAAGAGTTCATAATGACAGATGTATCACTTTTTATATCTTCAATACTCTGCTTAGTGTAAATCTCTATAAGATTTTTTAAGTAGGCTTCACCTCTATGTGGAAGGGTATCTAAAAAAGATAGTGTAATAAATGGCGAAGTTTTATCAGGCTCTATGTTGAGGTTTTTAGAGATTATCTCTTCAAAAACATAACGCTTGGTTCCCGCTAGTTCAATAGTATAAGCATCTTTAAATTCCGATTTTTTATGTACCATTAGTGTAAATTTTTCATGCATAACCATTTCACTATAGTGGTAAGTGCCTATAATATCATTTGTAAAAATGCCTACAGAATATAGTCTATATTGTGTAGTGTTTACAGGCTCTACAATAAGACGTATTCCATAGTCTCTAAAATCATTTATTTTAACATCAGTAACTTCTATAGAAAGATTAGAGTCTACTTCCACTTCTTTATGTTTTTCATCGGTAATAAAATAACGAACCATATAGCCATCTACTCTATTTAAAACTTTCTCATTGGTTCGATAGGTTTTCAATAGAGTAATGTCTTTTTCTAAATCGGTAGAGCTTCCCATATCTCCACCAAGTAACATAGCTGCCGCCCCTCCCATAGAGAAGCCTCCTACTTGATTCTCTTCAGGTTTTACCTCTAGTGTAACTGTCGTTTTATAATATTTTTGCATAAAATATACTTTAACAGCTACGGCAAAAGTAATTAAGAGAGTACAAATAATGATAGACCATTTGTAACGACCAATTGTTCTAAAGAGTTCTCTTAAATTTATTTCATCATTTTTTATAGTTTGTTGCACTAAGAACCTTTAGTTATTTTTTAAATATGTATATGATACAAATGGAGCCAAGATATTTGAAATAAGTTGAAAGACAGGACGAATGGCTGATATATTTGTATTGATTGCTTTCATACTAGTGGGTAGAACATAGACAATATCATTGGGTTGAATCATTAACCTAGCATGGGTAATAGAGTTGGCATCGGTTAGGTCTATCATAAAAGTTTCAGCTCCATTTTGAAGTGAACGAATAATTAAAATTTGTTGACGGTTAGCTGTCTCAGTAAAGTCACCTGCTTGAGCAATGGCTTGAAGTAGAGTAATCTGTTCATTCTCTAATTTATAGTTTCCTGGTCTTTTTACTTCACCAATCACATAAATACGTTTATTGAGTACCTCTAAACGTACTTTTGAGTAGTTAAGATACTTATCATAACCATCTTGAATCTTTTTAGCAGCCTCTTTTTGTGTTAGACCCGCTATATGGACATCTTCTAGTAGGGGTAAAGATAAGACTCCATCACTATCAACAAGCAGACCTTTATCCCGTGTAGCTGCTAGTGGATTAGCAGAGCTTAAATCAGGATGTTGATAAACTATAAGAGAGACTCTATCATTTGGGATAATTTTATATTCAAATTTAACATTTTTATGAATAGTAGATGTTGTGATATTTTTTAAAGTTTTACTTTTATTAAAAAGGATATAATCTTCTTTCATACTACACCCCTCTATTATAAATATAATCAATAATATGGGTAATAACTTAACCAAATTTTCTCCCTTGAATATTCTTTGATATTAAATTATATTCTACACTATTTGTTTTAAATTACTGATAAATAGATGCTTACTACTTATATATATAATAAAATTTAACTTTTTTATTGTTATTTTTTATTGTAAATTATTTTTAATTAACCTCTTAAAAAATTTTTAGTATTAAATAATTTTTTTAAATTATCTCTAGTTATTATCTTAAAGTTTAGATAATTTTAACTAATAGAGTATTTTAAATATTATTTCTGTTATAATCCAATAAAAAATATTAAAAGGTTTTAAATATGGCAAAAGAGAACTACAATCTATCAACAGATGAGATGGAACATGAAGTAGTAGAGCATATTATTTTAGAGAAGAAAGGTCTGTTAAAAGGGCATCATAACCATTTTCTACCTAAGAAAAAGGTCAAAAAAGAGAGAAAAAAGCTATCTAAAGAGGAGATTCGCTTTTTTCTTATAGGTTATGCTATTATTGGGATTGAACTTTGGTTGCTATATTATGGATTAAAATATTATTCCCCATTTTCGTAGGGTGCGATTGCAATCGCACACTACGTTAGATAAATATTATTTTACCACCAAATTCACCATCTTATTAGGAACAACTATCTCTTTAACAACATTTTTACCCTCTAACCACTTAGCAACACTCTCTTTTGCTTGAGATATAATCTCATCTTTAGAAGCACTTGAGGCTACCTCTATTTCAGCTCTTCGTTTACCGTTTACAGCTACAGCTAGAGTAATAGTATCTTGCTCAAATACCTCATCTAAAACCTCTATCTTTCCTGCTAAGTTTTTAGAGCTAAATAGCTCTTCACTAAGCTCTGCACAGATATGAGGTGTAATTGGCTCTAAAAGATGAGTAATTATATACATTCCCTCACTCCACACTAAGCCGTTATCTTGCTTATCTAGTGCATTTAGAGCCTCCATACAACTAGCAATAAGAGTGTTAAAGGCAAATGTTTTTTCATAAACATCTACTGACTTCTGTAACGCTTCATAGACTTTAGCTCTTGCTAGTTTCTCCTCTTTGCTAAGTGAGCTATGGTCAATAGTTGGAAGTTCATTAGTAGTCACTTTTGACTTTCTAGCATAGAGCTTTTTAAGAAATCTAAACGCTCCCTCAACAGCTGAGTCATTCCACTCTAACTCTTTTTGAGGTGGAGCGGCAAAAAGAGTAAAGAGTCTTGCTGTATCTGCTCCATACTTCTCTATTAAAGCATCAGGGTCAACAGTATTTCCTTTTGACTTAGACATCTTTGCACCATCCATAAGCACCATACCTTGAGTTAGAAGTCTCTCAAATGGCTCTTTTAGGTTATCTATAAAGCCTATATCTCTTAAAGCTTTAGTAAAGAAACGTGCATAGAGAAGGTGTAAAATGGCATGTTCAATTCCACCAATATATTGGTCAACACTAAGCCAGTAGTTTACATCCTCTTTGTCTATTCCACAAGAGTTCCATTTGTCAGGGTGAGTTGCATAACGGAACTGATACCAACTTGACTGCACAAATGTATCTAGCGTATCGGTCTCACGTTTAGCCTCTGCCCCACACTTAGGACAGCTACAGTTTGACCATGTAGGGTGTTTCTCTAGTGGATTTCCCTCACCTGTAATCTCTACATCTTCAGGAAGAGCAATAGGTAGGTTCTCTACCTTTTCAGGTACAAGTCCACAACTCTTACAATGCACAAAAGGAATAGGAGCACCCCAATAGCGTTGACGTGAGACTCCCCAATTTCTTAGTTTGTAGTTGGTTGTTCCTCTTCCTAAGTTTTTCTCTTCAAAGAGTTTAATAATAGCTACTTTGGCATCACTATTTTTCATACCATTAAATTCACCAGAGTTAATAAGAACTCCATCACCTGTATAAGCTTCACCCTCTTCTCCACCTTCGATGACATACTTTAGAGGTAAGTTGTATTGCGTTGCAAACTCAAAATCACGCTCATCGTGGGTTGGTACAGACATAACAGCCCCACCACCATACGATGCAAGTACAAAGTTCGCCATCCATACAGGAATCTCCTCATTTGTGAGTGGATGAATAACAGTAATACCTAAGTCAAACCCCTCTTTTCCTGCTTTGGCTCTTTCGACTTCTGTCATATTTGAGATAGCTGTAATTTTTTCAATTACCTCTGCATCTAAAAGCTCATTTTTTATTAACTCTTTTACAATAGGGTGTTCAGGAGCTAAGGCTGTGTAGGTTACTCCAAAGATAGTATCAGGGCGAGTAGTAAAGACATCAAAGCCTTCAAATTTGCCTCCTAACTTCTCTTTTGAACTTTCTGAAAGTTTAAAAGTAAACTCTAACCCTTGCGATTTTCCAATCCAATTACTCTGCATGGCTAAGACTTGTGAAGGCCATTTCCCCTCTAAAAGTTTTAAATCTTCTAACAACTCATCGGCATATTTACGAATATCTAGGTAATACCCTGGCATCTCTTTAAGCTCTACTTCGTTATCACAACGCCAACAGCAACCCTCTTCTACCTGCTCATTTGCCAAAACAGTCTGACACTCATTACACCAGTTTACTGTGGTTGATTCACGGTAGAGAAGTTTCTCCTCATACATCTTAATAATAAACTCTTGCTCCCACTTTGTATAGAGTTCATCACATGTTGCAAACTCTCGTGTTTCAGAGAACGAAAGCCCTAAAGAGTTTAACTCTTTTCTCATGTAGTCAATATTGCTATATGTCCAATCTTTAGGGTGTCGTCCATTTTTAATCGCAGCATTTTCAGCAGGCATACCAAATGCATCCCACCCAATTGGGTGAAGGACATTGTAGTTCTGTTTTCGATAGTAACGTGCCATAGCATCGCCAATACTATAGTTTCTAACATGACCCATGTGTAAGCGTCCACTGGGAAAAGGGAACATACTCAATATATATTTTTTCTCTAAACTTTTGTCATCTTTTGGCTCAAACGCCTGTTGTTCACTCCATTTTACTTGCCACTTATTCTCTATCTCTTTTGGATTGTAACTCATAACTGCTCCATTGGCTAAAATTGTGCGAATTATAGCAAATTTCTTTAGAAAGTAATAGATTAATTTTTTTAAATAAAAATAATAAAAAAAACATTAAAATAACAGAAAATGTTTAATTTTTTTTCTTCACAGTTTTTATTAATCTTTTTAAGAAGATTTAATATCCATTTCATTATCGACCCATTATAATACATCTAAATTAGAAACTTGGAATATAATTATGAAAACTAATCAACTATACTCACTTACACTCTCTCTACTACTTTTTTCTGCTTGTAGCACAAAAAAGGTTGAACCAAAAGATACCAATCTTACTGCCATTGGCATTGAGATAGGAGAAGATAGCGAAATTATATCTGAAAATAGAGCCTTAAGTGGACATTTTGCAGGTAACTATAAACTACTTGACTTTATTGAACGTATGCATAATGAACATCAATTTGATAGAGAGTATCTCTATAAACTCTTCTCTAATGCTCAAGATATTAATCAAATTGTTGAACCATGTATAACCCGAGACAATAATGGAAGATGTGCTATTAATATAAAACCACAAGGTAAGTGGGATAGATATCGAGGTATGTTTATCTATGAAAGAAATATTGACCGTGGTGTTGCTTTTTGGGCTGAGCATGAAGATGCACTAAATAGAGCATACCAAGTTTATGGGGTACTTCCTGAGTTTATTATTGGTATTTTAGGAGTTGAGACAGCCTATGGTGTTAACTTTGGAAAAAAAAGAGTCATTGATGTCTTAACCTCTAAAGCAATGCTTGGTGACCGTCGAGAAGATTTCTACACAGACCAGCTTGAAAAATATCTCATTATGACACGTCAAGCCAATCTTGACCCTGCAACACTTATGGGTTCTAATGCAGGAGCTATGGGCTATGGTCAATTTATTGCTAGTTCTTACCTACAGTTTGCCGTTGATTTTAATGGAGATGGAGTTACCGACTTATGGAATGCAGAAGATGCTATTGGGTCTATTGCTAACTATTTTTCAAAAAATGGTTGGGATAGAAATATTCAACAAGTAGCCGTACGTGCCAAATATAGAGGGAACCGTTTTAACCGACTAAAAACAGGATACAAAACAAAGTATTCTCAATACAAATTAAGAAAAAAGTATCATATTGTTCCACGTCAAAAACTCTACTACAAAGGTCCTGTCTCTCTTATAAAGCTTCCTAAATATAGTTACGATGAGCTTTGGCTCGGAACACATAACTTTAGAGTTATTACCACCTATAACCATAGTACTTTTTATGGAATGGCGGTATTTCAACTAGGACAAGCTGTTAAAAATAGGAGATATGGAAGATAGTTTAAAAGAGAGAGTTTAAAACTCCTCTTTTACTTTTGCACTCTCTACAATAGAGATAATCAGTGTATAGATATTAGCAATAATTGCTCCAACAACAAGCCCCACCATCAAATCATGATGAGTATCAACATTACCAAACTCAAAGATAATAAAAGCAGGAATTAGGTGCAAATCAGCTACCAAAGAACCTGCTAAAAGCTCAGCAGCTAATAGATTTCTAACACCTAACTTTAAAATAGTAGAGATAAAATTAATACTAGCTGCTGCAAAAATTGCTACACCAGAGTGCTGAAATATAAATGCTACTGAAGTAGTTAAGCTCATTAGGGCAAAAAAGATATAAAAAACCTTGCCCCAATTCATTACATGGTTCCTTGTTCATACATGGCACGCATCTTCTCTTTCTCTTTTTCACGTTTTGCTTTAGCTGCTTCATTGGCTCTAAACTCTTCAATAGAGAAGTTTAACCACATTAAGATTGGTGAAGCAACAAAAATAGAGGAGTATGTACCAACAACAATACCAACTAAAAGTGTAAATGAGAAACCTTTAAGTGCCTCTCCACCAAAGAGATAAAGTGTTAATACAACAAAGAAGGTTGTTAGTGAAGTCAAAGTTGTACGTGAGAGTGTACGTGTAACAGACTCATCAATAACATCACCTAAATTGATAGACTTAATGGTTCTAATTCCCTCTCTAATACGGTCAAAGACAATAACTGTATCGTTTAGAGAGTATCCTAAAATGGTCAAGATAGCAGCCAAAATAGGTAAATTGACATCTATTTGAGTTAAAGCTAATGCTCCTGTAGCAATGGTGACATCATGAATCAGAGCTATTACAGAAGCCAGAGCAAAACGCCACTCAAATCTAAAGGAGATATAGATTAAAATTCCAATAATAGAGAGTACCATCGCCATGAGACCTTGTGTACGAAGTTCCTCTCCAACAGCAGGACCTACCATATCAACCCCTCTAATCTCAAATTTACCTGTACCCTCTAAGATTTTTCTCATCTTATCACTAACATCAGAGTCAACACTTTTACTAGTACTTTTAGTACGAATAGCTATCTCACTATCTGAACCAAAAAATGTAACAGATGCTCCCTTATACTCTTTGACTTTAGAGAGTGCCTCTCTAACCTTGTCAATAGGGGCTTTACCCTCATACTTTACTTGAACAATAGTACCACCTGCAAAGTCAATACCATAGTTAAGCCCCTTAGTTGCAATAAGTATTATAGAAGCAACAATCATAAAAAGAGAGAAAGCCCCTACCTTTTTTGCATTTTTCATAAAGCCTATAATGGGTTGATTTGGTCTAAATAGCTCCATTATTTAGCTCCTTTATTCTGTTTAATACCAAACCAAAAGTTTAGTCTATTTTTATCTATCTTAGGGAGTAACCACTGGTAGATTCCATGTGTTCCTAAAATAGCTGTTAACATTGAAGCCAAGATACCTATACTCATGGTTAATGCAAACCCTTTAATAGGACCTGTTCCATAAGCAAAGAGTACAACAGCTGCAATAAGTGTAGTTACGTTTGCGTCCCAAATGGCAGTAAAGGCATTGTTGTAGCCTTGCTCAATCGCTTTTGTAATTGAGCTTCCTTGGTGTAGTAGCTCTCTAATTCGCTCATTGATAATAACGTTTGCATCAACAGCCATACCAACAGTAAGAACAATACCTGCCATACCAGGAAGTGTTAAGGTTGCCCCTGCTAGTGACATAATCGCTAAGAGTAAAAATAAGTTAGCAATCAATGCTACATTAGAGATAACCCCTGCCATTCCATAATAGAGTACCATAAAGATAATAACTAAAATAAAACCAACTACTAAAGCAATAGAAGAGGCTTTAATGTTGTCTGCTCCAAGACTAGGACCTACACTTCGTTTCTCTTCAACTTGTACAGGTGCAAGAAGTGACCCTGAACGCAGTGCAATAGCAATATCATTTGCCTCTTGTGGGGTAAAGTTCCCTGTAATCTGAACTCGACCACCACCAATACGCTGAACAATATTTGGTGCAGTATAGACCTCGTCATCTAAAACAACAGCCATACGTTTACCAACAGATTTTTCAGTAAAGTCACCAAAAATCTTTGAACCTTGTCCATCTAAAGTAAAATTAACAAGTGGTCGGTTTGTTTTTTGTTCATACCCTACTTGTGCATCTGTGAGCATTGAGCCGTCTAAAATAGGAATAGAGTAGAGAAGATACTTTACCCCTTTCTCTGAGACATCAGGTAAAATAATATCTCCATAACTCTCTGCCTCTGCCTGTGTCATACTATAGACTCTATTGGCTCTATCTTCATCAACTGCCATCATCTGTAGATGAGCAGCTTTTGCAATTAAGGCACGAATACGTTGCTCATCCTCTGCTGTTTTGACCCCTGGTATCTCTACTAAGATTTTATCTTCACCCTGTTTAGCAACTGTTGGCTCTGCTAGTCCAAACATATTTAGACGAACTCTAATGGTCTCTACGGCTTGGTCTATAGCATGTTTTTCTGTCTCTTTTGCCATCTTGTCACTAAGCGAAAGAGCATAATGGTTTCCCTTTTTTGTTAAGATAACATCTTTAAAGTTTTCAGCTAAAAGTTTATCTACTTTTGGAAT
>JALVEV010000210.1 GCA_027030605.1 Campylobacteraceae bacterium
ACTAGTTGAACTTTACCCTCTCCTCCTACTTGCTCATCTTGAAGCATTGGGTTACAGTTTACTACTGTTACTACTGGTGCTGTGTCTCCAACGTTTACTTCTGTACCTGCTAGGTTACATACTGTGTCATTTTTAAATGTTACTGTTGACATTTTTATTCCTTAAATTTTTGTTTGTAAAAGGATTATAGTTTAAATAGGATAAATTTACTCTTAATTAGAAAAAAAGAGTTTAATTTTTTTCAATTGTAACTTTATATAAATAATATATTTATTCTAATTAATTTTTCTATAAATAATTTTAATAAAACCTTTAAATAATACTATTTAAATCTAGATTATATAAACAAAAAAAAATATTTTCCAATAATAATAAATAAAAAATAGTAGTTTGGGCTATTTTTTAATGAATATTAATCTAAAACTCGTTAAAATATAAAACTGTTTAGAACATGTAAATTTAGTTATGGAGTTAAGATATGACTTTACCGACTCAACCTATTACATTATCTAGTTTTGATATGGAAAATATCTCTTTTAGATATATGGAGTATGATAAAAAAGAAATAAAAAATATAGATAACAATAAAAATAATAGTGAAGAGTATCGACCCTATAATAGGTTTGAGTATATTCAAAAAAGAGTAATAGACTTTCTAATTGGTGGAGGATTGTTTATACTGACACTACCTATTGTTGGTTATATCGCTTATCGAATTAAAAAAGAGTCTCCAGGTCCAATTCTGTTTACACAATCAAGAATAGGGTTAAATGGAAAACCTTTTACCTGTTATAAGTTTAGAAGTATGCATGTTAATGGGCAATTTAATCCTTATACTCAAGAGAATGACTCGCGTATTTTCCCTTTTGGTAATATTATGAGGAAGATGAGAATAGATGAATTACCACAGCTAATTAATGTTTTTAAGGGTGAGATGCATTTAGTTGGACCTAGAGCAGAGTGGGATATTTTAGTAAAAGATTATGAAAAAGTCATACCAGGTTATCAAAATAGACATCTTGTTGCTCCAGGGATTACTGGTTTAGCTCAAGTCTGTTACCCTTATGGTCGCAATGTTGATGACGCTATTAAAAAGTTAGAGTATGATATGAGCTATATTAAAAATTGGTCTTTATGGAAAGATATTACTGTTCTCTGGAAGACCATTGAAGTTGTCTTTGGAAAACGTGGAATGTAAAATTTTTAAGCTCTAATTAGAGCTTAAAAATTTATAAACGATTTGTTCCCATATGGAAGAGAAACTTGATTAAAGCAAGTTGTCTTCCTACTCTTGTAGGCTCTTTTAAGAGTCTATAAAACCACTCAAGCTCCAATTTTAAGAAAAATTGAGGAGCTCTCTTCTTGTCTCCTCCATAAATATCAAAACTACCACCTAAACCCATATATAGAGCAGGATGCTTTTGACTTAAATCATCCATTAAAAATTCTTGTCGTGGACTTCCTTGTGCTACAAAAACAATATCTGGTTTAGTTATTTGCAGTGATTGTACTAATCTCTCTTTATCTCCCTCTTTAAAAAAACCATTTTGGTATCCCACAATTTGAATTTTAGGATACTCTTTTTGTAATCTTTTTACGGTTGATTGAATTACCTTTTCAGTTGAGCCAATTAAGTAAAACTTTTTTGTTCTATGAAATCTCTTGACAATATCTAGCCAAAATTCACTACCTGCAATCTTTATGGCTTTTGCTCCTTTATGGTGTAGAGCAAGAACAGCACCTATACCATCAGGGTATCCCATGTTATTGTTGACAATGGTTCGTAACTTCTCATCATTTTTAATGATTTTTTCAGCATTCATTGCTACTAAAATAGTTTTATTATTTTCAATCTCTTGTAGAAATCTCTCTTTTGATTCAAAAGCATTGATTTTATAGTTGTTTATTATTTTATAATTCATTTTCAAAGCTCCTTAGGGTTATATAGTTTCTATTCTTGTTGTCTAAAAGAAATCTTTCTAACTTTTTAAATGAATACCCACTCATAGCTTTTGGATGTCCTATAACGACAAAGTTTTTACAATCTCTCCTTTTCAAGAAAGATTGGTAGGCTTTTTCTAGAAAAGAGGATTTAAAACCATCTATAGAGACAACACTATGGGTATAGGTTGTTAACATTCTTAATTTATCGAGTCGTGAACCACCAGTAGCCAATCCATCTCCAAATGGTTGATGTTCTGCTCCTCCAAACTTTTTAATATAGACCAATTTCCAAAAGAAGAGAGGTGAGAGCTTGTAGTCGCTAATAGGAACCTCTTTAAAGAAGCCATTTTTACTCTCTTTTAAAGGGTCATCTTCAAATCTCCACTCTGTTTTGTCAGGCATATCTTTAAAGTCAAAATAGTGGGTTTGACTATCATTTTTTCCGTTTTTAAAAAGGGTACTATCTAAAAAAATATTATGCTTTTTTAGTGCATTTTTAATTTTTGAAAATGGTTGTATACACCAGCCACCTGCACGGTGAGCAAAGATTTTGTCTCCTACCATATCAGTTAAAACTTTTTTATAACGATAGACAATATTATCTATCTCCTCTTCTGAGAATTGATGCAGTCGGTATCTTTTCGTATCTATAATCCATCTCTCTCCATCAAAGGAGCTATCTTCCCAGTGTGGATGAATATGGAGCTGAATAGAGTGTCCATCTCTATCTAGTTCTTTAATTTGAGAAGAGATAGCATCATACTCTTTTTCTAAGATAGGGAACTGCTCTTTTAGCTCTTCTAGTTTTACAAGGTAGCCACTATCTACAAAAAAAGTGGCTTTAATACCATATTTATCTAAAATATTTAGTAGTTTACTAGTAGGGGTCAAAATACAATTTTCTAATGTACCAACTTTTGAACCAAAGAAGAGTTCATAATCAAGCGTTATTAGTATGTTGTTCATGACACCTCCTTATGCTATCTATAGGGTCAATATAAGTGCTTCCCTTCAATTTAAAATAGCTTTGAACTATAAAAGTAAATAGTTTATATTTTATAGGATTAATAATAACTCTAAATGCATAGCCCATTCTAAGTGTTGTTCCAAATCTACTTTTGAATTTTTGAAGTGCTTCATATTTTGAACCCTCTTCTATACATGGTCTTGCCCCTACAAAATCATAGTAGTCGAGATTTTTTTCCTTGAAGTACTCCATTGCTTTATAGTGCATAAGGTTAATGCTACCAGTTATTGGTTTACGAATGCTTCCACCATATAGATAGTAGGCTCTTGTATTATCATAGATTATTACAAGTGAACCCTGTATCTTACCATTATGTTCAACAATAAATAGTGCAAAGTTATCATTTAGATTACTTTTTAATCTCTCTAAGTAACTTAAACTTGGGAAGAGAAGACTCTGTTGTCTTAGAAAAGTCTCTTTAATATTTTTATATACTTTTTCAACATCGTTGGTTGTGCTAACCGTTGCACCTAGCTTAATAGCCTTTCTGACTTTTGTTCTGTCTCTAGCATAAAATTTACTTAGAAGCTCATCCATGGGTTTATCTAGTTTTAACTCATAGGTTCCCCACTCTATATGTTCTGAGTTATTGGGGTAGGTATTAAAGATTGCATTGGCTTGAGCTTTAAAGATAAAATCACATATATTATTCTTTTTACAGTAGGAGACGACCTCATTTAAAAACTCTTTCTCTTCAAGTGTTGTTAAACTTTTATTTAAATATATAGTATCTGTTGTAAAAATCAATCTTTTAAAAATCAGTTTTTTATCTATGGTAAATGGGAGTATAAAATCGTCTGTAACAAACCATCCATACTCATCACTTTTTGATTTTAGGTAGTTTTCAGTTGCAAAAATAGGTAACTCATGGTTCATATCTTTTCTAATAACTCTTAAGTCCTTTTGCTCTCTATTTACACTATTTAATTTCATCTTTATATCCTTATAATCTCTTATTTAATAGCTGTAAAAGATGCTCTATGTTCATCAATAGATAAATTTTACGTACATCAAACTCTTTTCTGTTTTTATATCTTAAGATGATGTTTTCTATTTCAACCTTATTGATGTAGTTGGTGATTAGTGAATCTTTTGAGCATAAAAGTTTCATAATATCATCATTTAAATCTCCTTGGAACCACTCTAAACTTGGCATCTCAAACCCTTTTTTAGGACGGTTTATAATCTCCTCTGGAAGATATTTTTTGGCTACCTCTTTTAAAATATATTTGTGTATGCCATTTTTTATTTTGTATTGGCTAGGAATTTTTTGGGCAAGGGCAACAAGGTCATTGTCTAAAAATGGAACCCTCATCTCAATAGAGGTTGCCATGGTCATTTTGTCACCATACATTAGTAGCTCATCTGAGAGAGAGGTGTAGGTGTCAAGAATGGACATCTTATCAAGTGAACTTAACTCATTTGGCATAAGGTTGTAGAAGTAGGAGAGTCCTGTTTGATGATTTGAAAATTGACTATCTAGTAGCCTTCTCTTCTCATCCTCTTGGTAGACGGTATATATCTTTTCAAAACGGTTCAATACATCCTCTTCTGTTAAACTGTATAATGCCCGTTGTAGCTTATGGTACTTTGGACTCGAGAATAAAAACTTGAACTGTTTGGCTATTTTAATAAGAGGTAGATATTTGTCCCTTTTTAGTTCAGCAGAGTATTTCCCATACCCCATAAAAATTTCATCTGCACCCTGTCCAGCTAAAATAACTTTAGTATATTTTGCCCCCAGTTTACTCACCTCATATTGAGCAAAGGTATTTTCTGTACCGTTGGGTTCTTCGTTGATGTAGGTAGACTCCTCTAAGTTTCTCATATAGTCACTAGAGTCTGCAATAACATCGTAGTGTTCTGTACCTAAGATTTCAGCACTTCGTTTGGCATCATCTGCTTCATTAAACTGGGCAGAACCATTAAAGCCGATGCAGTATGTTTTGATTTTATGTTTTGAGTACTTTGATGCAATAGCTGTTATAAGTGCCGAATCTATTCCCCCTGAAAGAAAGCTTCCAACCTCTACATCACCTATCATCTGTCTCTCTACGGCAGTCTCTAGTGCAACGCTGACTGCATCAACCCAATAGGCTTCACTTCTGTTTTTATCTATTTTTATATTGGGTATGAGTGTCTCATTGATGTTACTGTATTTGTTTAATCTATGCTCTTTTAAATCATACTCTAGTATCTCTCCAGGGTAGACTTTTTTGATGTTTTGAACCATGGTTTTAGGTGAGGGGTTGTAGCGTAAAACTAAATATTCATTGACAGCACTCATATCGAGTTGAAAGTTAGAAACCATTTTTATAATAGGCTTCATCTCTGAAGAGAAGATAAACTCTTTATCGTTGTGATAGTAGTAGAGTGGTTTTACTCCAAATCGGTCACGTACAACATAGAGTTTTTCTCTCTCTATATCTAAGATAGAAAACCCAAAAATACCATTAAACTCTTTTACTGACTCAATACCATACTTTGCTATATAGTTAACGATAGTCTCTGTATCACTATGCCCTTGAAAATCAATATCTTTTAACGCTTTTCGTAACTCTAAGTGGTTGTACACCTCACCATTAAAAATAATAATAAATCTCTTATTGGCTGAGTACATCGGTTGATGTCCTGCCGTACTTAAATCTTGAATAGAGAGACGAACATGTCCTAAATGAACAGCGTTCTCTCCCATATCAAGGTGAACAATATCACTGTCATCTGGTCCTCGATGAGCAATAAGGTCTAATGTATCTTTTTCAAATCTTTTATTAACTGACCCTAAGATTCCACACACTCTTTTCTCCTTTTAATAAGCTTTGCAGGAACTCCACCCACGACGCTATAGGGTTCTACATCTTTTGTGACAATAGAACCAGCACCCACAACAGAACCTTTTCCTATGGTAATGTTTGGCATTATGATTACATTTCTTCCTATCCATACGTCATCTTCTATGGTTGAGTTTAGATTCTCTACTCCTCCTTGTTTTATCATGGGTATATCTATATTTTGGTAGTTATGAAGAGAGTTGAGTAGGGTTACATTAGGAGCTATCATCACATAGTTTCCAATATTGGCTCCTTGTATAAATACATTTTCATTAATATGACAATGCTCACCAATGGTTACTTTAGAGCCATTTCCAATATAGACATTGTCCTCAAAGTAGTTCTCTTGGTGCTGTTTCATTATCTTTAATACTCTACAGACGTACCAACATCGGATTTTGTTAAATATCATATTGAGCCTTGAGTGAGGCAGTTTTGAGATAAGTAGGTAATATATAATAAGTTGTAGCTGTTTCATTACAGACTCCTTGCTAAGATATAAGGCATGGTCGCCCATCTTAATGTATCTCTATTTTTTCTAAATCCAAAAAAGTCTATTACGGAATAGATGCTGTTTTTATCGACAAACTGTAAAATACTCTTTTCAAGTCTCTCTATAGTTTTGCTATCCTCTTTTAGTTTTGCAAGAAGTAGCATCTCTGCATTATCATAGAGGTCAAATTTAACCATTGATGGTTTATTGGAGATAGAGAATCTTTTGTAGAGTTGGTAGTTGCTATCATAGAAGTTGTCTTGAACATAACTGTAGCCCTTTTCTATAGTATCATTAGCATCAAGTTGAATAACTTTTTGACTCTTTATGATATTTTTGAGTACAAAAACAGTATGAAAGCAGTCTATAAATGAGTCTTTGTCATAGGGTGCATAGAACCAGCTACCATCTGCTTGTTGAACCGAGAGAATAAAATGATACATTTTTCTAATTTTTTTATCTATATAAGCTTTATCTTCCATAAATTGGTAAAAAATAGAGTAAGCAAACATGGTGTAAGAGACTGCATTGGTCACCACTCTATCTTTAAAAGGACCATAAGAGGTAATTAAGAGCTGTTCATCTTCTTCTAAAACTAGTAAATCTTTTTCATAAAATTGATAGATACTTTTTAAAACATTTAAAATTTCATCATCATTGGTTATTTGATAGTAGTTAAATAGTGCCTCTAAAATATAGGGAGTATTGGTACTAAATGGAACATTTTTATCATAGATAAGTGTATCGGAGATAACGATTTCAAATCCTGTTCCCCAACAGTAGCCACTATAGCCAGTTGAACTGTTGTTGAGTAGCCAGTCAATATGTATCTTTGCATATTTAAGATAGTCGTCATTTTTCTCTTTTTTATAGAGATTGAGTAGAGCCAATACTGCTTGAGCTCTTACAACGGGGTACTCTTGTTTCTGATAACCAATTCTAAGTCGGTTATTAAGATAAAAATCATAGAGTGTTAAAGTTGCTGCGGGTAGTAGTCCTATATATCTGTTTTTATAATAGAGCTTTTTTATTTTCATTCCAATACTACTTTTCCAGACATCATAAGGGTCATAGGTTGAAAGATTATTGGTTAATAGATATTTTTTTATAAGTTGCCAAGTAAGCATTATAGTAGTTCCTTTAAATGTTCATAGAGTTCTTTTGCAACAATCTCATTGGTTAAATATGTCTGAGCATAGTTATAGTTAAAGTCACTCATCTCCTCCATCTTCTCTGGGCTTGATAACATCAGTTCAATCTTCTCTTCTATATCTGTAGCATCTTTAGTGTTTATAAAATAGCCCATCTGTTCATTTTTAAAAAATCTTTTCAGACCACCAACTTGGGTTGTCAAAATAGGTATACCAAAGAGCATCGCTTCAAGTACAGAGACAGGTAAACCCTCGGTATAGCTAGGTAAGATATAGATATCACTTGTTTTAAAAAGCTCTATCTTCTCTTTACCCTCTACAAATCCAGTGAGTTTAATATTTTTTTGATTTTTTATACGCTCTTCTATTTCATTAAACGCTTCACCATCCCCAGCAACAGTAAGCTCAATATTCTCTCTCTTTTTACTAAGACTCTTGAATGCCTCAATAAGTTCAAAAACTCCTTTCTCTTTAACAAGACGAGAGATAAAAAGAAGCTTGATAGGCTCATTTAATAGTTTTTTCTCTTCTCTCTTTTGCTTAAGTGAAAAGTTGTTGACCAATGAAGCATCAACTGTTGTGGTTTGGACAATCACTTCACCTCTGTATCCCCACTCATAGAGTTTCTCTTTAAACTCTTCGGAGAGTACAAAAATCTTTTTAGCATGTGCAAAAGAGTTTTGGAAAAACGTTTTATGTTTAGTGTCAATTTTCTTTTGAAAATCAATATCCCATCCATGGAAGAAAACAACAAAAGGAGTCTTTTTTTTGACTAACTGTTTGGCAAAAAATCCATCTCGAAAAAAACTTCTAACAAGTAGAGAGGGGTTTAGAAGGTACAAATCATAGTTCTGTTTAAGCGTTTTATGAAAATGGAGTTGGTCTTGAATCGGCCCTAAAATATTTTTTCCATGTCCTCCTATCTCAAGAGGTGTAAAGTTAGTACTTTTATAGTTGTTTAAAACCATAAAAAGTGAATTCCAAAAGTTACTTACACCTCCTTGTTCTGAGAGTTTCGGTACGGTAATTAATATATTATGCATGTTCATCCTTTTTTAATAGTGCTAAATAGACAGCAAAGAGAAATACGACGTTGAAGTAAAATCCACCTTGAAACATCATCTCAATAAGAATTCCAATAAATATTGCAAATGCTGTAGTGTAATGTTTTGAGTGTTTATGTCTCGATAAAAAGGATTTCAGTGAAAATAGAATAGCTAATAGAAGAGCAAAACCAATTAAACCATCTCGTTGAAGTACTTGAAAAAATTTATTATGAGCAAAGAGTCTCTCACCAATTCTCTCTTCCATCTTATCCATGGCATACACCTCTCCTAACCCAATAAAGAGTACAATATCTTCATCATTTGACCAATTTATAATGGCCGTTTTCCAGTAATCTAATCTACCAGAACCTAATTCTGCTTTTTTGACATATTTGTTTTTATCACTTAATCTCATACGCACAATATCATTGGTTTTATAGAGGTAAATCCCTCCCATAAGCAGTGTAAGACCAAGCATAAAGAGTAAAACTATCTTTTTTAATGTTATCTCTTTGAGTAGTAGATAGAGTCCCACAATAATATAGATAACTAGACCCGTTCGAACATAGGTAAGTGTTAATTCATAAAAACCAAGAGCTAAGATAGAGAGAAAAAAGATATTTTCTATCTTGCTGTTCTCTTTAGTGATATTTCTAGTTATAACAATAAGTGCAAAGGCTAATGAGATTGATGCCGTATGAGGGTTGAGAAATGGTCCTACTAAACCATATTGATTCTCAAGACCATAGGCACCTAGGTTATAGCCATGACCAAGTGGAGTTAATAGGTGTAGCATATAGGGTACAAATGAGAGAACAAGCAATATTGCAAAGTGTTTTGCTAAAAATAATAAGCTCTCTTCATCCATTTTTAGTATAAAGAAAAAGTATAATATTGGAAGCATCAGCTCTTTTGTAAAGAGGGTTATTGTACTAATAATATAATCCATAGAGCTGTATGAAATCAGTATTTTAAATGCAAAGATAATGATTAAAAAGGCAAATGTGTCTATATACTTTTCTTGAAGAATTTTATATAGAATGGGTAAAAAGAGTGCCAAAATTAAGATAGACTTCCATAAGATTCCAAAAGATACTCCTGCAATAGGAATAAGTTCTAAATAGAGAATAGAGAATCCAATAGTGTAAAAAAGAATTAATCTCTTCATTATATAATGCTCTTTCTTTTTAAAACTATAAGACTAGAGAGTGTCCAAAAAAGCATAGAGAGCATAAGTGCAATAGCTGCACCATTAATTCCATAAATTGGAATGAGTAGAGCATTAAATAGAACATTAATAAATAGAGAAATCAGTAGTATTTTCATAAAAATATGTTGATTGTCGGTCATGTTCAATATAAATCCAACAGGTCCACAGAGTGACTCTGAGAGGTAACCAATAGAGACAATCATAAGTGTCATCGTTGCAACAGTAAACTCTTGACCAAACAGTCCTAGAAAAAAATCTGAAAAGTATACGATAGCAACAAAGATAGGAATGGTAGTGATGGCAATGAGTTTTACAGAGTCTTTAAAAAGAGACTTTACTTCTTCTCTCTCTCTGTTACTATAAGCTTGTGCAACTTTAGGGGAGATGTACCCACCAATTGCCATGGGGATAAAGGTAATAATCATTGAGAGACTAATACATGCACCATAGATACCCACTTGATACTCATCTAAGTAGTAGGAAATCATAAAACTATCTACATATCCCATAAGAAACATAACTGAAGCAGTTAAGAACATAGGGTAGGAGTGTTTTAGTATCTTCTCTTTGTACTCACCCTTTATCTCTATAGATATATTATTTCTCTTTAGAAATTTATAGAGAGAAATAATTAAAGAGAGTGTTATGATTGTAATAGCACTAAAGAGAATATAGACAGGATTCCAGTCTAATGAAAAAAAGATAGAGATTGCTAGAAGTAGTGCAATGGAACCATTTTGTGAAAGATTTCTAAAAAAGGAGTATATCTTTATATCATCTAATGCTCTAAAGATTTCAACCAGTACATTAAAAAGGGTATAGGGAAGAACCATTATTGCTAAAAGAGTAAGATACGGGGTTGCCTCTATCGACTTAAAGAGATACTTATTGAGTAGTGGAGAGAGTAAAAGAATAAAAAGAGAAACCAATAAACTAGTTATAAATAAAATTTTTAAAACTGACTTTAAAAAAAGAGATATCTCTTTTTTCTCTTTTAAGGTCGAGATAACACGTACAACATAGGTATCAAGTCCTACTCTTGAGATAACAGTTGCAACCATTATGAGTGCAAATGTAAGATTAAAGATACCAAAATTTTCTACACCATAATATCTTGGAATCATGATGTAGGTTAAAAAAAGTGAAAATGCACCTAATACTTTAAATATAAAGATTATAAATGAACCTCTAAATATCTCTCTCATCTCAATATCACACCCTCGTTAATTTACAACATAATATCACATATTATATTAAAATATAATAAATAATGTTATATAACTTTTATATAATATAAAAAATTTATATTAAAATTATTTGTTAAGTATAATATATTATTTTTTGCCTTAAACTCTGATATTAACTGGCTATTATGGTCAAAAAGTCCATATTGTTTAAGGTTATTTTCAATAGTAATGGTAATTTCTGCTTCGGTTAATCTTTTAGATAGCAGTTTAAATGAGTTCTCTCCCTCTATAGAAATTTTAATGTTTGAACGGTTAATGAAATAGTTTGCAACTTCATCACAAGTTGCATACCACACATCTTTCTTTGAGAGTAGGGTAAAGATATAGTTTAAATTATCAATATCTGAGACAATATTTGGGTACTGTATTTTGCCATCTGTTCTAAAAGGAGAAGAGTGTTCTTGAATAGCAATTACTTGTCTATTTTGATAGAGTGACTCAATGTGTCTCTCTATAGTTTTACGCTCTTTTATATACAAATAGAGGCTTTTTAGATATTTTCTAGTAAATACTCTTTTGAAGATACGTAATGAAAGAGTAGAGGCATCGACTGTTGTGGGAATGTCAACAACCCCTTGATTGAACTCTACATCATAGTTGTATCGACTATCTTTTGCATTTTTATCCCAAATTATTCCATCCCAGTGGTAAGCCCACCACTTAAAATTACTTTTTGCAATAGATTCTGGACCAAAATCTCCCTCTTGATAGCCACAATATTTACCCCCTGTTGGGTAACTTCCAACAGCTTGTTTAAATAGCTCTTTACCACGTGCTATCTCTTCTAGACCTTTCTCTAAACTATCAAAGGTCTCCCACTCTTGTAGAAAATCTTCATGTTTAATTCCTGCTTTTCCATGAGTAGTTCCATGATAAGCTAACTCAACATTTTTATGTTGATGAAGATAGTTTAAAAACTCTATAAACTTTTTATCTTCTACAATAGATTTGTTGTAGCTATGCTCTTCTCCTAATGCCATAGGGGCTCTTTTGTCTGTGACTAAAAAGAGTGTTGTCTTTATCTTTGGAAACTTATCTAAAAGATTTTTAGATAAGAAGTCCCACATGGAGTTTTTTTCTCTACCATAGTGTCCCCAATCTTCACCAATTTGTAACTCATTAGAATCACTCTGTTTTATAACGATATTGGCAATATCGTCGACCATGAAGATAACTGGTGAGAGTGCATCATCTTTCCATTTTGCTATTTTTATATTCATTGTATAGACTCTCTTCTATTTGATACACGTTTTAAATAATAGTAGAGAAGGAGTAATAAGATAAGCAGAACAAAAGCAACTATAGCCTTAATAAGATAAACAGATTCAGCTAAATAGGAGATGTATTTATTGGGTCGACTAAAGTTAAATATAAATTTATCGGCTCCTAATTTTGATGCAAATTTAACATAAGGAATTGACTCATAAGAGTAGATTGCATAATGCTCTTTAAAAAATTTAGAAAACTCAGAAGGTTTACTCTTGTTTATCTCTGAAAATCTATCATCGTAATGGATGATATTTATCATTTTCATATTGATTTTATTGTTTCTAAAAATTTCATGTAACTCTTTATTGAAGTTAATGGTATCTACAACGATTTCACTATCTCCTATGAGAACAGATACCAGTGCATGAGCTGCTCCAAACTCTTTATCATAAAAAGCCAGTCTAGAAGCGTTATATCCGAGTGAGTGTAAAATTCTAATCATCATTCGTGTTCCTTCACCACAGACACCCTCTTTAATTTCTAAAAGCTCTAGGACACTGTTTCTTAAAAAAGACCTTCCTAATAGGTCTGAATGTTTCCAGCTCTCAACATCGGTGTTAAAATCACTGTTTAGATAGTCTGAGATGGCAGAAAAGTATTCAGGGGTTGTATTAAAATCATCTCTTTTGATATTCATATCGGCTATATATTGTTGAATTATTTTCTCTTCTTTATAGTGATAATATAGGTTTTTACCTAAAAAGATAAGTAGTACTAATCCTAAGATTATAAAAATATATTTAATTAATTTCATTTTTTCTCTTTCTATTTTTCATTTTTTTATTTTTATGGCAACTTTTTCCTCTACCACAAGGAAAGTCATCCCATATTTCAATATTATCAACCCATTGCTCAATAGGGTTTATTGCATAGTTAGTAAATAACATTGCCTCATGAATAGGCTCTTCTCTCATGGTTCGCCCTATGTAGTCAATAACAACTTTACCATCAATAGCTAACCAAACTCTTCCATCACTCTTTTTACTTCTGTTCCAATATATCTCTACATCAAACCACTCTCCTTGTTTAACTTCACTGTAGTTCTCTTGATACCAATACTCTTTATAGGGTCTACCATCTACTACTACATTATCTTCATGAACATGCCAATAGAGTTTTTTATTTTTATCGGTATATATATAAAACGTTAAACGGTCATCACTTGCCGTTTTATATTGACAAAAGGTTAACCATCCATCCTTACCAAGCTTTTCAGCTAAATCTATAGGGTATTTTAAAGAGTAACGAAGGTAGAGTCTTTTTATCTCTTTATCTTTGGTATAGACAACATAAGGGTCTTGTGACCAACGATGCTCTTTTCTTATTACCTTTTGATGCAATACACGACTTTTGTTATTATCTATTCCAGTGACTTCAACTAAACTATTTTGAATATATTTTGTAATATTTTTATCGTTAATAATCATCTGAAACTCACCTTTTTCACCATTTAGGGTTATGGGCCATTCAAACTTATTATTGTCATCTCCTTTTATACTTTGCCACCACACTGTGCTATCTTTTCTATCAGGTTTTTCCAAATAGACCCCATCTTCAAATGATGATTTAAAGAGTAGATGTGGTGTTCCATATAGATTTGTCACTAGACAAATCATACTTAATATTCTTAGTCTCATCCTAGATTAGTTTCCTAAAGTATAGGCATCTTTAAATCTATAAAACTCTAAACCTACCTCTTGTGCTATTTTTATAATATTTTTTAATTTTTGAGGAGCTATAGCATAGTTACTTTGGTCATCTACAACTCTATGAGAGTATAAGGTAATAATCTCACCATATTCTCTAGCTTTTATAAAGGCTTCTCTTATCTCATCAAGTTCATGCTGATAGTGGTTATCTATTCCATCTCCTGCTAAGATACTATAGTGTTTTCCCTGCTTATGAAATATCTCTTCAAGTTGGAAAAGTCTTCTATTATGGTCAGATGCTGTTGTTCTTAGATATGGAAAATAGGCTTTGACTGCATTGTCATAAGCCTCATCTCTTTCACCATAAGGGTAGGCAAAACTTACAGGGTTAAATCCTGCATTTTTCATATTATTATAAGCAGGAATAATCTGATTAGAGAGATATTCATTGATTCTATTAGCATCATAGTGGTAGTCTCTTCCCACTCCCTCATGGTCAAAAGTGTGACATCCTATCTCATGCCCATCACTCTCTAATGTTTTAAGTTTATTAATCTCTACTGTAGAGAGAGTATGAAAGTGACTAACAAAAAAGGTAGCTTTTACATGATATTTTAAGAATGTGTCTCTCATCGCGTACCAACTCTCAATACCATAGTCATCAAAAGTTAATGAAAAACCAGCTTTATGGTTTGGGGCTTTAAAGACGTTAAAAAGTTCTAAATCATCAATTTTAGAATTACCTACGACAAGAAGCCCATCTATAGACAATAGTCTATTTGTAGTGTCAAAATACTCTACATCAGCCTCAATATCTCTAATAAAAGTATGCCACTCTCCATCAGATGCAGTATCTCCTATGCCAAAGTGTATCTCATCACCTTGAACACCTTTTATCTCAATATCACTATTGGAGTATTTTATCTTTTTTGCACCCTTTAGAGTGTTAACTAAGAGGTAAATCTCAAAGTTATTACTACTCTTAAAACTCCATTTTAAATTACTATGTTTTGTATCTCTCCATGCACCATTTATTCCTGTTTCATTACCAATTAAATATCTATTTTCTGAGTTATCTCCTTGAAATGAGATAACTCTACTCTCTTTTTCAGTGTCATAAACATTACTAATTTGAGCACTATCTGGTCCTGCGAAGATACTCCATCTACTAACTTGATTATCTTCAGCATTTTCATAACTCTTAATTGGTGAGCTAAAAAGCTCTAAATTATCTATACTTGCATTGGCTCGAATTAAAAAAGAGTCTACCGATATAATAGTGTTGTTTGGTTCTAAATCTTTTAAATCATCTATTAAGTTACGTCGATGTGTATGCCAAGTTCCATCGGTTGAGAAATAACCTAATCCATGAGTAATTACATCATCATCTTTCTCTTGATAGGAGAGGGTATCATCTTTGTATCTAAGGTAGCGGACACCTTCTGTTGTTGTTACAACTATGTCAACAA
This sequence comes from Campylobacteraceae bacterium, assembly GCA_027030605.1. Taxonomy (GTDB): domain Bacteria; phylum Campylobacterota; class Campylobacteria; order Campylobacterales; family Sulfurovaceae; genus UBA1140. Next base: position 15,337 of record JALVEV010000210.1, read on the forward strand.
GATATCCCTCTGTTGTTTTCATATCCCATATAATATTGAAGTTATCTCTATTGTTCCAATCACCACCTATTTGGTATTGGTTCTCATAGCTATCAACTCCTTGAAATTTAATAACACGACTTGCTTTATCATCATCGTATAGATTACTTACTGTTGCCCCATTTGGAGTGTTATCTACAATGCTCCATCTCTCAATTTTTTGGTCTTCTGCATCTTCGTAAACAATAGAGGTAGGAGCCTCTTGAGAAGTTATGGTTGCTTTTAATTGATAATTTGCTGTTTCAAACCCATAAACTCCAATAAAAACATCACTATCTTCACTAATATTGAGTTGACAGGTTTCATTACTCTGTTCACTTTTTTCCGATTTACAGTCAGCACTATTTAAAGTTGGTTTTGAACCCACTTTAACATAGAGGTCAGCATCAGCAGAGAGTTGGTTGAGTTGTACTTCCAATACTCTATCTGCTGCTACCGAAATTTTATAGTATTTCATCTCATATTTAATAACACTATTATTGACTGCTATATTTGATTGGAGTGATGAAGTTGTTTGATTGTTTGGAGTAGAGAGAGTTGCTTTTATAGTATAGTGAGCTGTCTCAAATCCATAAACAGCGATAGATACATTACTCTCTTGAGCTATGTAAAAGAGACAATTTTCTTCATTTTGGTCACTTTTCTCTGATTTGCAATCATAGTTACTAGGTGTTGCTTGTGAACCTATTTTAACATAGAGGTCAGCATCTGCAGAGAGTTGATTTAAGAGTACACTTAAGGTCTGATTTGCTGTAGCTTCAATCATATAATATTGTGTATAGCCCTCATTCACTAAGCCAGATTTCGCATTACTTGATGTTAGGGTAATAGTATTGGCAAAAAGTGAAAAATTAAATAGGAAAATGAGTAGTAATAATTTTTTCATGAGTATCCTTTTGTAGCTCTATATTAAATTTTATACAAATCTTATCATATTTATTCTTTGATAAAACATTTTTTAATAAAAAAAAATATATAAAATATAAATTAATTTTTAATTTAAAGAAAAATTAGAAATATTTCGTTTAGTTGTTGTATTATATGATATAATATTGAAAATATTGTAAAATAATTTATTTTAATATAATGAGGTAATGTTTAAGATGGAACAGAAAAGAGATGAGGGTGAATTAAATTTAGAGAAATTTTTTCAAATTATTAAAACTTATAAGTGGTTAATTATAACTTTTATGTTGATAACAACACTATTTATGTTTGTAAAATTATATTTTACACCATCAACGTATAAAGCAAGTAGTATTTTAGAAGTTAAAACAAAGTCTGAAGGAACAAATCCTAATGATATTTTATTAAACTCATTCTCTTTTGGAGATAGTGGAGATAAAACAGAAAAAGAGATAGAGGTTTTACAGACATTTCCTATCAACAAAAAAGCTTTAGAAAAGGTTCCTTTAGAAGTTAACTATTATAAAACGGAAGCATATAAAGATATTGAACTCTATAAAGAGACTCCTATTACAATAAAAAATATAGAGATTAAGAATAGAGCATTGCTTGGAAAAAAGTTTACGCTTATTCCTAAAGAGCAAGGGTTTATTTTACATTACCCTTCTTCTTTGACAGAATTAATTTTTTCATGGATAGAGGGTGAAGATAAATCGAATAAACTATTTGCTTATGATACAGAGATAAAAAATCGAGACTTTTCCTTTATTGTCCATAAAAACTTTGATTTTAAAGAGCCAATAAAAGTAAAATTTAATGGAGATATTCGTTTAGTTTTTGACCAAATAGTTAAACCAACATTAAAAATTGAATCAATGAGTCCAGATAGTCCACTAATTAAAATATCTTATGAAGATAATATTCCTGAACGTGCTAGTGCTTATATTAATGCATTAGTAGAGAGCTTTATTGAAAAGAGTATTAATAGAAAAAATGAACAAAATAAGAAAATACTTACTTTTATTAATGAACGTTTAGAGTTAATTCGTAATGAGTTAGAGAGTTCTGAAAGCAAATTAAAAAACTTTAAAATTAAAAATAAAATTGTAGACTCTTCTACTCAGGCAACCAATTATATTAAAGAACTAGCAGACTTAGAAGTTCAAATTTCAGAAAATCAGTTAAAAGCGAAACTATTAGATAACCTTATTGTTTTTGCTCGTCATAATCAGACATTAGACTCTATTGCTCCCTCTTTAGCAGAACTTCATGATAAACCTACTATTGAACTTATTACATCGTTACAATCTTTGCAGTTACAAGAGAATGAAATGAAAGTTGAGTATACAGACAACTTTCCTAAACTGGTTAATCTTAGAAGGCAAATTTTAACTATTCGGAAAAAAATTATTTTAAATATGAAAAATTTAAAATCAAGTGTTAAGCAAAAAAATAGTTTTTTGGTACAAAAAAAACATAATTTAGAAAAAAAGATTCAACATCTACCCATTAAAGAGAAAAAGATGGTTAATATTAAGAGAGGATATGAAGTCTCCTCCTCAATGTATGATTACCTATTAAAGAAAAAAACAGAGAGTGAACTGCTTATTGTCTCAACACTTTCTGACTATAAGGTGTTAGATAAAGCTCATGCTCTACCTAATCCAATTAAACCAAAGAGAACACTACTAATGGTTGCCTCATCGCTTATAGGGCTTCTATTGGGGGTTGTATTGGCAGTTATATTGCATGGATTAAATACTAAAATCAATAGTAAAGAGGAGTTAGAGAACTTAGGTGATTATCCTCTTTTAGGGGTTGTTCCTGAAGTTAATAAAAAGAGTGTTCAACTAGAAGTTTATAAGGAGAAAAATTCACCTTTTACAGAAAGTTATCGAATGTTACGCTCCTATCTTCCAAAAAAAGATGAAGCTGGTTTAGCCAAAGTTATTTTATTGACCTCTATTGAAGCAAGTGAAGGAAAAACAACTACTACAGCAAACTTAGCTGCAATTACTCAAATGGCTGGGTATAAAACCATTATTTTAAATTTAGATTTACGTAAACCTACGCTTCATACCTATTTTGGTTTGAGAAATAGTAAAGGAATGAGTAGTTATCTAAGTGGAAAAGATACAATTCAAGATATTATTTTTGCAACCAAATATACTAATTTACATGTCATTACATCTGGTCCAATACCTGAAAATCCAGCTGAGTTGATACTCTCTTCACGACTTACAGAGCTTCTAGATATTTTGAAGAGACGTTATGATTATATTTTTATTGACTCAGCTCCTATAGGCTTAGTAAGCGATACTATCCATTTAATGAAACTAGCAGATTTAAATTTAGTAGTTTTTAGAGAGGGAAAAGCTGAAAAGTCTTTTGTCTCTGTATTAGAGAATATTAAAGAAAAGAATAATTTAAAAAATATTGGTTTTATTTTAAATCATAGTAGTAGAAAAAACAGCAAAGATGGATACGGATATGGATATGGCTATGGAAAGTAAAAATAGTTTAGAGAAAGTTTTAAGGAGAGAGTTCGCTCTCCTTAAATAGTTGCTATCTTGTTCTATTATGCAGTGAGTGCAGCTTTAGAAGCCTCTGCAACTTTTGCAAATGCTTCAGGAGCATTCATTGCCATATCGGCTAATATTTTTCTGTCAAGTTCAATATTTGCAACTTTAAGACCGTGCATAAATGTTGAGTAGTTCATGTCATTAAGTCTTGCAGCAGCATTAATTCTTACAATCCAAAGTCTTCTGAAGTCTCTTTTTTTCTGTCTTCTGTCTCTATAAGCATAAACTAATGAACGCTCTAATTGCTCTTTAGCTTTTCTAAAGTGTTTTCTTCTACCTGAGTAGAATCCTCTTGCTTGTTTTAATAGTTTTTTGTGACGTCTATGTCTAACTGTACCAGTTTTTACTCTCATTGTGTCTCCTTTACCTAAGTACTATATTTTAGTATTGGTGCCATTTTTAATTTTAAAAATGAACTTGTCCTAATATTTTAGGAGTTTTTGTTTATTGAAGTTTAACTAAAATTAGTTAATCATCTCTTTGATTTTTTTAGCATCTGCTTGGTCTACATATTTAGCTTTTCTACTAGCTCTATGGTGTTTACCATCTACTTTAGTCAAAATGTGACTTCTAAATGCAGTCCCTCTTTTGATTTTACCAGATTTTTTAACCTTAAAACGCTTTACAGCACCTTTAACGCTTTTCATTTTTGGCATGTTCGTTCCTTTCTAATTTATTGCTCATAGAGAATGAGGTCGCGTATTATACCGAAAAAATATTATAGGGAACTAAAGGGAAGGAACTCCCTTTTTAAGGGAGTTAGTAAAGAGGTGTTATTTCTCTTCAATAACTTTAATAGTCTCAACAGCTTTAGAGACAGAGATGTTCTCTCCACTTTTTGCTTTTAGAAAACTAACTCCAGCTTTTGTTTTAGGTTTTGGGTTCTCTCCCACCATAACTGGTACAGCAAAAGAGCGTAACTTTGGATGTTGACCTTTTTCAACCTTGGTAAGAAGTCGAATATAGTAAAGACCATCAGTCTCTGCACGAACTTTCATATCAATATTAAACAATTTACTATTTGGTGCTATCTCAAAACTTTGATTCATATCTAAATTATTTACCAATGTTAATTTATCATCAAGTGTTATATTTACTACTACGCGTCCACTTTGTGCTGTTGTTGTTAAGGTGATATTTACATCAGCAGTCTCATTGGTATCAACCTTGGTAGTTTTGTAACTCATATCAATTGGAGCACCTGGTTTAGAGTATTTTCCAACAGTTGTACCTTCAATAATGGTTTTCTCACCAATGCTTTTTACTGTAGTGGTCTCTTCTGGATCAATTTTTTTACTATTAGCATATAGTCCAACTATAAGAAGTGGCACTAAGATTAATACTGTTTTTTTCATTATATTTTCCTTTCATGTTACTAGGTTGAATTTTACCCTATTTTTATAGTAATGCCTCTTAGTATTGAGGCATTCTTCTTGGTCGTCGTTTCATCATAGGTTTAAGTGAATTGGTTCTTGTTTTTTGGTAGTTACCTCCTCCTCTATTAAGAGCTACTATAAAACAGCTATTATTAAATGAAGCATCATAAACCTCTGCAATATATTGACCAGGTGTTAGATTGATGGTTAACTCATCACTGCTTGTTCCCTCAAGAGGAGACATTCCCATAGATTTAAAAGGATACTCTGCTTTATAGAGTACAATATCTGGGTCACCATACTCACCTCCATAAGGTTTTGCAGAGATAGTATAGATATCAGAGGAGTCAATGTTGATTTTCATATAGGTACGGTTTCCTAACTTATTGTAAACACCAAAGGTATTTTGGTTACATTGATTAACCCATTTTCCTACTTCTAAGTTACGATAGACAGGTTTGGTATACATTCCTTGGGCTGAATTTGTTCTATAGTTACCATAAATATCTCTAATAGGGCTAATATTCTCTCCTGCAACAACATCATCAATAGCATTTTCCTCTGATGGTTTTTCACTCTTCAGTGCAGTAATAAATGTAAAGAGACTTGTAAATGCATTTGTATTTCGCTCTTTGTTTACCATAGCATCAAAGATGGGTTTAAATCCTAAATGTAGACGGTCTGTTCCATCATTATTATTATCATATAAATCATAAAGGATTCTCTGTACAGAAGCTTCTGAGAACCAACCTGGATTTTCAGGGGTAGCACTCTCAATATTCATAAACCAGCCAGTAGATTGATTGGGTCCAGAGGTATCAAAGTAGATTGGATTGTCTGTTGCAATGGCTGACATAGCATTACCAAATCCCTCTCCAAAGGCTACACGAATATCGAGTGAATCTCCAGCAGAGTGAGGTCCTCCAATAGAGTCTGAACGTGAAAATTTATCTTCAAAAAAGTGTGACCACTCATGAATAATAATATGGTCATCATACTCATCGGTATCGGAGTTTGCATCTCCGAGTATCCAAAGGTTACTGTTTCCATCATAATTTGAAGTTACAATTTGTCCTAAAGATGGGTCTCCTCCAGCAGCTACATTATTAGGGGACCAGTTAACCAATAGGTGTGGAAATGTAATATTGGGATTGGCTTGAACAATTTTTTGCATGATGGTATTAATGCTATCTAAAATAGCGAATGGTGCGGCATCACGTGGACCTGAATAGCTTTGACCATCCCAACCAGAAGTAGCTCTTAAGTCTCTTTGTGTTGTACCATCACCACTATCATGCAGACCTCCCTCAATAACATATTGGGCTTTCATATTTGTATTATCTACAACAGATAAATCCCATATACCCTCTTTAAACATTCTTGCATAGACACGAATCTTTACATCGGTATTTTTAGGAACATAGAGAACGTACTCCCCTTTACTATTAGTTGTTGTCTCTGCAAGTACTTGATTATTTTCATCAAGTGCTTTAACTACGACATATTTAGCTGTTTTGGCTTGAATGTTATTATAGTCTAACTTGACTTCACCATAACGGTTTGTTTTACTAGGAACTCTGTCATAGGTAACAGTCCCTATGATTTTTGAACCTTCACCCTCCGCAACTGGTTCAGGTGTACACCCTGCAAAGAGTATTAAAAATAGAGGAACTATAAAAAAAAGATGGAGTTTATGAAACATGGTAGACCTTTCTTAGTTTATCAGTAATTCTATAGTCTATCATATATTAGAAGAAAAATCTATACTTATTTTTTATTATTTTTTGTGATTAATTTAATTTCTGTACTAAAATCTAAGTATCAATTAAGCAGTATTTGCAATATTATATAACATAAATTGTTATTTTAAACTATGTTTATATACTTTTTTACACAATTTTTACACAATTATAATGTAAATTTGTTTTTTTAGAACAAGATATATGTTTTAAAACTATCTAATTTAAAAAAGGAAACTTTTTGAGAAAAATCAAAGAAGTTTCTCTTGCATTAATTCTCACTCCCATCCTGTTTTCAGGCTGTTTGCAAGAGAAATCATCAACGATTATCCCAGTGAAGTCAACGGATAAAACAACAGTGTTACAGTTAGCGAAGTTGAGTGAAGAGATACTAAGGCAGAGTGCTAGTAGTACAGATGAGAGACTCCCCTTAGCAAAGGTCTACCCTTTAGAAGATAATAACAAGACAACTACTCCTTTATCAATCTCCATAAATAATTCTAATGTTCTTGATGAGCTTATTAAAAGTATCAAAAAGACTCAAATCAATAATATCTATACCATTGAAGAACTTACAACTCAAACACTTATTGAAAATAATAATTGGGAAGAGAAGAGTAAAGAGGATAGAATTATTGAAACAGCTGAAAAATTTTTAGGGGTTAAATATGTATGGGCTGCCAATGGACCTACTGCTTTTGATTGTTCAGGGTTTACTAAATATGTCTTTAAAAAGAATGGAATTACCCTTCCTCGCCACTCAAGTCGTCAAGCGATGATAGGAGAGAAGATTCAATTTTCAGAGTTACAAAAGGGTGATTTAGTATTTTTTGATACAACAAAAGAGTTTAAGCATCGTGTGAACCATGTGGGTATCTATATTGGAAATCACCAATTTATTCATGCCAGTTCAGGTGGAAAAAGAGTGATGATTACCTCATTTAATAAGAAGAAATTCTATAAGAATAAATTTCTTTATGCCCGAAGAGTGATAAATGAGCATAGCAATATTGCATTAAACAGCATAAAATAAAGTACTTTCTCTTAATTAAGTATTTTTTTAAAACTATTAATAAGTATGTTTAAAACCCCTTTAGGCTCAATTAAGTCTTCTAAAAAATCATTGTAGTTCATCTCTTTTTGAGCTAAAAACTCATTTAGATAATTAAGAGAGCCTTCAATTCCTCCTTTTTTTTCAGCTAAAATCATCTCTCTATATAACTCTTCAATAACTTCAACGATATGGTCAGGGGCAATACGGTTAAAAGAGCTAAATGTTTGTAAATTTCCTTGAGTATCTCTTTGCATAGAGAAGTCAGTAATTAGCCAAAAGTATTTTCCACTTTTTGCTAAATTTTTAATAACGGCAGATGTCTCCATACCAGCATGAAGTGAACCCCATATCATATAAAAGATTGCTTTTGGCATATCTGGATGACGTAAAACATTATGTTGAACACCTACCAACTCATCTGCACTATATCCTGAAACATCACAAAAATTTTGATTAACAAAAGTAATTTTTCCCTCTATATCTGTTTTACTTACTATAAACTTTTTTTTTGAAAATTTTACCTCTTTATCTAAAACAATAGGTCTATATATCATTCTTCTTCGCCTTTTTTATTCTAAAATGATTTTAACCTACTATTTATAAAAATATCATTTAAGAAAAAATATATACTTAAAATAATAGGGATAAAGTTATTTTTTGATTGAAAATATTTTAGATATAATATTCTGTCGAATTTAGGTTTTAGCTACCTTTACAAATAGGATATATTTAAATGAAAAGAGAACTGTTTTTACTAATACTGCTTATGTTGTTTACAGCGTGTGGAGAACAAGGTGCATATTCAACTCAAACAACAACAGATGAAAAAAAAATGTTAACTAAAAATGAGACTTCAGAAGATAAAGAAGAGAAGCTATTAAAAGAGCTTGGATTTGAAGTAGATGGTCAAAAAGTCACTATTGATATGAATAAAACAGCAGAGTTTATGAAGCAGATAGAGATTGAGATGCATAGCCGTGCAGATAAAATAGAGCATAAGATTAAAAATGCAGAGATTAACTTAACACAAAATTTAGGTCTTGAAATAGGTGAAGATAGAGTAGCGATTGATTTAAATAAAACCAAAGATATGTTACAGCAGATAAATATTCTGATGAAAGATATACTTTTAGATGTAAATGGTACTGTTCATTAACAATAATATAGTAGTATTCAGAAAGATTAGATTGTAAGGAAAAAGATGAAAACAGTAGATATGAACTCCCAAGAGTTTAAAGATGAACTTGAAAAAACATGGAAATTCGTTAAGAAAGTTAGCGAAAGTAGAGGTTGGGTTCAAAATCCTAATGAAGATGTAAACGAAGGTGTTGCCATGGGTCTTGCACGAAACAAGCTCATCTATGGTAAACGTTTCTGCCCTTGTTTTATGGTAATAGGTGAGACAAAAGAGGAGCAAAAAGAGGCTGACAATAGAATCTGCCCTTGTAAACCAGCGATTGAGAAAGAGATTCCCGAAGATGGTGTGTGTCACTGTGGAATCTTCTGTACTCCAGAGTATGTAGAGGCTCAAAAAGCCAAATAGCCCTCTAGCTCAATATGGTCTCCGACGTTAAGTTGTTTATCTTTGGAGACCTTTAACTCGACTAACTGTTGCCCCACTAAAACAACAACTTTATCTTTTTGAATCTCTAAAACTTCACCACTTAAACAGGAGCTATCTGTAGAGAAGACCTCTTTAGCCGTTCCCTCTTTAATAACCTTTCCCAACTCCATTACAATAACACGAGAAGCCATGCGATAGATGTCAGACGCATCATGACTAACCATTAGAGTCGTACACCCAAACCGTTTATGT
>JALVEV010000211.1 GCA_027030605.1 Campylobacteraceae bacterium
ATCTGGCATAACTACTGTAGCTACTACTTTTTTAATAGTATGTCCTAAATCATCATAGTCATAAAAGGTTACTAAGCCATCTTTTACTACTTTGGTTGGTTTTCTAAACTTGACATCGTAGCTTGTTAGGGTTATCTTTTGCTCTGGGGTGTCTGCATTGGTGGTCTTGGCAACAAGTAGCCCCTCTTCATCATAAGTGGTTTTGGTAATGACTCCAAACTTGTTGGTAGAGAGTATTGGATACCCATGAGAGTCATAAGTAGTAGTACTAACTCCCTCATCTGTTACTCTTTTGGTTACTAACAATCTGGAGTTTAGTACTCTAAAGTGGTAGTCTGTATCTCTTGTTGATTTGGAGTCTTTAGACTCTTATTTGATGAACCGTTGTCCCCACAACCATTCAAAGCAATCAACAGAGAACCTAAAAGCGATAGCCGTATAGCTTGTTTTCTATTCATTCTCTTTCCTTAACAATGTTTTAATTTCTATAAATAATAATATATACAAACTGTTTTTTATTGTATATATATGATTTATAGCGTGAGTATCCTAGCATGTTTTTTTATATTGGAAGAGTTACCCCCCCTATTTTTAGGGAATAGAGGAAATTTTACGTTTTTTTTTATTGTTAAATGAATTTTTTAATTTTTTTTAACATGAACAAAAAATAGTATGTAGTTTTTTTAACAATTTTACGAAAAAAATTATATAAAATATATTATAAAGCTTTTATATTTTCTCTAAAATTTAACAAAATACTACCCTTTCCTTTTGTAACCATTTGGTAACTTTTTTGTTATAAACTTACAAAAAAAACTAGAGGAAGGTTTAACTTATGAACAATCTTATCAAAATACTACTAGGTGCAGGTTTTGCTGTTGGAATTGCCTACTATGTTCACACAGCATTTGGTGGCATAGCACATTCAGGCTTTTTGATGATGGCAGCAATCTTTGGTGCTTACATGGCAATGAATATTGGAGCCAATGATGTTGCTAACAATGTAGGTCCAGCATTTGGTGCTGGAGCATTAAACATTACAGGAGCTATTATTATTGCCTCAATCTTTGAAGCAAGTGGAGCTCTACTTGCAGGTGGAGATGTTGTAGGGACTATAAAAAAAGGTATTATTGACCCTGTAGCCTTCTCGGGTGACCCAATGATGTTTGTATATGCTATGGCTGCTGCTCTTTTGGCTGCTGCTCTATGGTTAACTTTAGCAACAGCACTTAAAGCTCCAGTGTCAACTACACACTCTATTGTAGGTGGTGTTATGGGTGCAGGGATTGCAGCTGGTGGATTTGCTATTGTATCTTGGGGGACTATGGGTAAGATTGCTGCCTCTTGGATTATCTCTCCTGTTCTTGGTGGGCTTATTGCTGCTGGTTTCCTCTATATTATTAAGTCTCAGATTCTATATAAAGATGACAGACTGAGTGCTGCTAAAAAGATTGTGCCTGTTTTAGTCTCTGTTATGGCATGGGCATTTCTAACCTACCTTACACTTAAAGGGTTTAAGCATATCTGGAAAGATGTTTTAGAGTTTTTACCTTTCTTACCAGAGAGTAAAAAACCAACTATTGGTGTTGCTGCTTCATTTGGTCTTATTGGAGCTATTATAACTTATGTTCTTGTTAAGCCTAGAATTAGCTCAAAGATTGGAAACCTTGAGAATGATAGAAGTGCTATTAATACTCTCTTTACTATTCCTCTTATCTTTGCTGCTGCAATGTTGAGTTTTGCTCATGGAGCAAATGATGTAGCTAATGCAGTCGGTCCTCTAGCGGCTATCTACGATGCACTCTCTCATGCTACTATCTCTGCTAAAGCCTCTATTCCTCTATGGGTTATGGTTACAGGTGGTGTAGGTATCTCTGTTGGTCTTACTCTCTTTGGTCCAAGACTTATTAAGACTGTTGGTTCAGAGATTACAGAGCTAGACCCTATGAGAGCCTTCTCTATTATGATGGCTGCTGCTATTACTGTTGTTATTGCTTCCCAACTTGGTCTTCCTGTATCATCTACACATATCGCTGTTGGTGGAGTGTTTGGTGTTGGTTTCTTACGAGAGTGGATGGATAGAAAAGGTACTGATGAAAAACGTATTGCTTTAGAAAAACAACGTGCAAAAGTACAAGCTCTTAAAGATGAGTTAGAAACGGTTGTTGATGCAGAGCGTAAATTAGAACTTTTTGAAACAATTAAACAAGAGAAGAAGAGAACAAAAGTTTTAAAAAGAGCTGTTAAAGAGACCTATGTAAAACGTGGTATGGTCAACAAAATCATCGCTGCATGGGTTATTACCGTTCCTGCAGCAGCTGTTCTTTCAGCGATTGTATTCTTTATTATCAAAGGTATTGGGGCGTAAATTATCCTCCAAAAAGAGCGTAGAGACTTTACTCTACTCTCTTAAACCTGCTATACTTCTTGTATGAAAACACCAAAATCTGACATTGAAATTGTTATTATTGAAGATGAAGAAGATATACTTGAACTATTAGAGTATCACTTGCAAAAAGCAGGATTCCAAACCATTGGATTTGGCTCTACCCATAAAGTAGAGCAGTTTTTAGAAGAGGAGAACCCCTCTTTGCTTATTGTAGATAGGAACTTACCTCTCGTTGAAGGTTCAGAGTTTATAAAAGAGATGCGAGAAAAAGGCTACGATGTCCCTGTCATCTTTTTAACAGCAAAAGATACCGAACAAGCTATTGATGAAGGATTTCTAAGAGGTGGAGATGACTATATGACCAAACCTTTTAGAATGAATGAACTACTCCATAGAGTTCATGCTATTTTACGTCGTACAGGCTCTACAAAACAGGCAAAACTTAAACATCGTGACCTACTTTTAGATGTAGAGGCACAAACGCTTTTTATTGATAATAAAGCTGTAAAACTTACTAAGATGGAGTTTAATCTACTCTATACCTTTATGAAGAATCCCAATAAAGTACTACAACGAGATTTCTTAGTCAATCAAATTTCTGAAGAGTCACAAGGAAAGACCATTAATGTTGCTATTAATCGTCTTAAACATAAAATAGACCCAGATGGGTCTAAAGAGTATATTGGTTCTGTTTGGGGGGTGGGGTATAAGCTGAATTAAACCTCTTTACCATTGGGAGGGAATTAATATTAAGAATAAGGGCAGACACGGAGGTCGCCCATACATCCTAAAAACTCCCACCAATTAAAAAGCGTATCTTATTTGGGTCAAATACATCTTGGTTGTGAATCCACTCTACACTAAGAGGTAAGCCCAATTTATGCAGAAAAAGTAAATCAAATTCAGCTCCAAGAGTTGTCTCATTATAGCTTTTAGATAGACCTCTTCCAAAATCTATCTCATAATGACGCTGTTTAGCGTAAAGTGTCTCTCGTTGCAAGGAGAGAGGAAAAGAGTAGAAGTAGAGTGAACCATCAAAAACTTTAGCCAAAGAGAGTTCAGCCATCTTAACCTCTTGAGCATAGGTTTTAAAACTAAAACTAGGAATATCTAAAGTTCCTAAATCAGACTGTATGTTATTAAATGTATCATCTAGCTCTATCCCCTTTTCATTAAAGGAGTCAACCTCACTACTCTTTAAATAGTTACCCTTTAAGCCAAAATAGCTCTGCCACATTAAATCATGTCTAAAACTATAAGTTACTCCATAGAGACTATTTTCTCTATCATCACTCATAAAGAGAGTAAGGGCATTTAGTGAGTTTGTATATTTACTAAAACCATACTGTTTCTTGTTAACTATATCTAAAGAAAGTGTTAAAGGGTTCCGATAAATACTGTCATAAGGTTTAGTAAAAACCAAAGTAGAGGAGATATTCCAATAACCTTGCTCTAACCATGGAAATGTTGCATAGAGGTCATATCCACTGTCTCGATAAGAACTATTATAGTAACTATTTTTTAAAACCTTATAGTAAGAGGCTCCAAAACTTAACCTAGAGGCAGAGTTGTCATAACTTAGACCGACAATATCTCTCTGTTTATTATGTGAGCCAATAAGAGAGAGCTGGTTTTGCCACAATGGGTCAGTAAACATTACCTGCGCATCAATACCAAAACCATCATAGGAGCCATAAGAGAGAAAAGGCTCTAAAGCACTATACTCTAAGTTTGTCAAGGCATTATAGGCGTGTGATTTTAAAGGTGTTGTTGAGCCTCTAGAAAAAGGAGTAGCATCTAAACTATCTTTTTTCTCAACAGCCACAACTTTTTGAGCATAAATAGTACTTCTCTTAAACTTTCTAAGAGGAATCACTATATACTCATACCCTTCTGCTCCAATCGTAACGGCTACTGCTTTTTGATGTTTTAAAAGTTTAAAATCAATAATATTATCAGCCTCATTCACACGCTCTATCTTACCATTGATAAACCTATAAATGGTAGAGCCATGCTCACTAGAGCCTATAAAGTAGATACCCCCCTCATTATCAACATCAACAACAAACCCATAATGCCCCTCAAAAGAGTAAAGAGCTGTTTTGTTCTTAAATAGTGTTCGTTTTTCACCCTCTTGTTTAAAATAGTAGAGGTCATCTTTATCTACATGCACAGAGGAGTAACTTTGTGTATAGAACCTACCATCAACATAGACCTGTGGAGCATCTAAGGAGTTGATTACATCTACATAAACCTCTTTACCACTCTGTGTATATCCTTGTATCGCTTTTCCACCTGTACCCTCTTTTAAAAAACCATCATCGTCAAAAAGCCCCATCTCTATTTTGATAGGAGAGGTTTTTGCTGACCCTTGAGAGTAGTAGTTACCATCAATTTTAAAGACTTTACCCTCTCTATAGTCATCAGAAGTAAAGGTAGCTTCTCCTTTGCTTCTATCTATTGTAAGAAGTTGAGGTTCTGACCTTCTATCACCAATCAATGTATAGAGTTCATTGCTATCTCTATTTAATGGAACAAACAGCTTACTTCGTGCAATAACCTCTCCATGAAGCTCTTTTGCAGAGGCGTGTTTCTCTCTCATCTCTTGAACAAATTCACTAAGTAACTGCTCAAAAGTTTTACCAAACTCTTCTTTAAATATACGATTAGTAAAGAATGGAAATGCTTGAGTAGAGTACTGTTTAAAGTAGCCATTAACCTTTTTTATCCCATAACGCTTCACTAAAAACTGTTGAAAGAAGCCACCAACCAAATAGAAGTGTTCACCATAAGGAAACTCTAATGTAGTGTTATACATTAACTCAGGAGTAATTTTACCTGCTTTTGCCAATGCCACAACCTCAGCTAATGCATAACCAGAAAAGAGTCGTCCACCATTACCAAAACGTGACTCATTCATTACGGCATTTCCCTCCAATATAAAGGGACTCTCTGTCACATTAGGAATGGGAAAAATAGGAAAAAGACCTAAAAATAAAATAGGGTTATTCCCTAAAATTTCATGTCCTGTCTTAGAGACAATATTCTCTTTTGGATTGAGTTGAAAATTATGAGCTGTCTCATGAATAAGCAACGTTTTAAGCCAAGATGAGAAACAAAAGTAATCAATATATGAAGCCCCAGAACCATAAAAAAGTTGCATATTAAAAGGCATTTGTGTCGAAAAACCGTTAGCAATTTGATTGTTTGAAGTTGCTAAACCAACACGAAGTTTATCATCAAAAGCAAAACCAAACTCTTTTTCATAATACTCTATAACCTTTTTCTGATACGCTTTTATACTAGGAATAGCTCCTCTATACTCCTCTCCATAGATATAGATTGTATTATTTCCCTCACTCACCTCATAATCATCAGGAACAACCACTTCAGCTCCAACAGTAGAGATGAAAAATAAAAATATAGAACTCAACTTAAAAATAACTTGCACCTTTAAACCTTAAATCCCATACTCTTACTTCCTTCAAAACTAGCACCAAGCTCCTTCTCTATCTCCTCTAAAAAATCTTTCATAGAGAAGACACTCTCTTCTCGAACAGCAACCTTATAGGCTGTATTTCTAACAATCAAATCTATCTGCCCACCTGTTAGCTCATGACGTGCTAACTCCTCAACCTCAAAGCCCTCTTCATAATCAGCTTTTTCAGGTAACATAAAGTGCCATAGACGTTTACGCTGTTTCTTCCCTGGTTTTTTAAACTCTATCTTGTAGTTAAAACGTCTCGAAAAGGCTTTATCAATGTTATCAAGAAGGTTAGTTGTTGCAATCAAAATACCCTCAAATTTTTCAATCTGTTCTAAGAAGATATTTTGCATCTGATTATGCATCTTATCTGCTGAACTCCCTGTTCCTTGACTTCGTGAGCTTAAAAATTGGTCTGCCTCATTGAGCAGTAAAATAGGGTCAACTTTTGCTTTTTTACTTAACGATTTAAAATCATCAAAAATCTTACGTACATTCTTCTCACTCTCACCCACATACATCGACAAAATCTTAGAGCAATCAAAACTTAGAATAGGACGTTTAAGTGTCTTAGCAAGACTCACAGCCGTCATAGTTTTACCAGTTCCAGGGTGACCATAGAAGATAATTCGAGCATCAATCCCTTTACGTTTGTCTTTAATGCCCCACGCTTTAAGTTTAGCAAAAACATCTTTGTCTACCTGTTTTATAAGCGTATTTAACACCTCTCTTGTTTTTGGATGAAGAACCACATCACTTAAGTCTGTAGTAGGTGTAAGGTACTCAAACAGCTCCTGCTCCTCTACCAACTTATCAAGCTTTAACTTGGTTACTTTTTTCTTCTTATTTGGGTGAATAATCTTCTGTAAAATCTCCTCTTGCAGATAGAAAGAGCGAGAGATTCCCCCAAACATATTGAGTATCTCTTCATAGTCAATAATCTTGTCATTAATAAGCCGTGAACCATCTTCAAGTAAGGCACGGTTACGAATCTTGTCATACTCATCAACAGAGATAAGCTCAATTAGTACATTCATATCTCGTAACTGTCCCTCACCACCAGCATACTCCTCTTTTAGAAGTGCCAAGAAGATTTTCTTCTCACGCTCATCAAACTCTTTCTCCTTAAAAAACTCCTCAACGACAATTGGCTCATCTGTAATCTTAAGTCGCTCAACAATCCGTTGAGTAAGAAGTGCTAACTTACTCTTAAGTCTTCCCACACTCAAAGAGGTCTCTAAAAAGCCCTGCTTAGAGTTTGACATTTGAAAGAGTAAATCAATCACATCAAACTGGTCTTGCAGATACTCCAAGTGGTCAGTGTAGGGTTTAATATCAGGTAGTGAAATCTCTAGTGACCCCTCTTCTAAAAGACGAATAAGACTCATCGTAGGAGCAACAGAGGTGTTTAAAATCTCAAGCTTTGAGACCTCTTGCACCTTTATCTGTCCAAAACTAATCTGAACAATCCACCCCATATCCATTAGCTTTTTAATAATACTAAGATGATTTAGGTAGTCATACCCCTCATACTCAAAGTTATCTTGTAAGATGTCCAGTACAGCTGTCTCCTCTATACCTTTAACAAAACGTCTACAGATATATTGTAAGATTTTTGCCTCTTGACGGTTACACTTTAAGTGAGGGAAGATTTTTGCCTTGGTAACATTTTTGGCTTCAATAAAATTAATAAGATATTTCAAAATCTATTCCTAAATAGTAATTTAGTCTATTATAACAGAAATAATGTAGTTTTTGAAAATTTTTTAAATAAGTAAGAGTGACAACTCTTAACCGTCTCATTTTATGAGTTATAGGGAAATAGGGAGGAAAGTAATATGAAGTTAAAAGTTATCGTATGAGAGCCAATTAAAAAAAGGGAAAAATAATGTGACTCTCATGACAGTATTATAACATCAAAACTTATAGATTTAGTAAAAAAATAGATATTTCTTAAAATATTTTTAATTTTTAAATCTTATTTTACAATGAAAAATAGTTGATGTTATTTAAACTACTAATTTTATTTTTTCTAGTTTTTAAATGTTTAAATAACTATTTTATGGGATTTAAAAAGAATTTTAAATCCTTTATTATCTGTAAATTTCTTAATATTTTAATAAAAATTTTTTTTAAAATATAAGAAGCAAATACTTAATATATAAGACTAATCTGTAATAAAGAATCTTTTAACCTCTTTAACCCGTATGCCCTGTTGAACAAAATAGTCACGCCATAGATTTTTAACAGCATTAATCAACTCCATCTTATGTCGTCGTCTCTCTATGACATGCATATAGACAGTAACTCGTGCTTTAGTTGGTAGAGGGTACTCTTTGATTAACTCTTTTACAGAGGGGAGTCTTCCTTTATAGAAACTAAACTTATGTCCATTCTCCATAAAGTCACTTACTATATGTATCTCAGCCTTTTGACTCTTGATATCATCGAAAATAGTTGTTATGGTCTCAAAAAGAGGAGAAGTCTCTGCTGTACCTGCTTTACTTAACAGCGTAGTTATATCAAAAAGAGGCTCCTCAAATGCCAAAATAAACTTAGCTCGAATATCTCGACAGTTCTCATAAAGAGCATTACAGTCAGCCTCACTACCTGGGCTACACTTATCAAAGATTTTTTTAACCCTTGTCTCTTTACCTTTACTTCCTGAGAGTGA
>JALVEV010000212.1 GCA_027030605.1 Campylobacteraceae bacterium
AATAGGCCCCTTCACCAAAGAACCCTTTAATCCATCTGAAGTTGTAGATGTTGTTGGTGTAGTAGGAGAACTACTATTTCCACCACATCCCACAAGTAACCCTGCCGTAATAACCGACAATCCAATAATTTTAAATACTCTACTCTGTTTCATTTCAAATCCTTTAAGTTTGTTTAAAAGAGTTTAACAGAGTCGCATTAGCTCAACATTACTTTTTCTAAGTTAATTAAAAATTTTGTTCCTTTTTTAAGTTTACTCTCTACCTCTATTTGAATATCCAACTCATCACAAAGTTTTTTAACCACATGAAGCCCTATTCCCATTCCCCTACTCGTCTCTCTATAAAAACGGTCAAAAATCTTTTGAGGCTCTTTTATACCTATACCACTATCTTCTATGACTAAAGTATCTTCTTTAAAAAAGATATAAACATTCCCATCTTTTACATTATATTTACAAGCATTACTTAAAAGGTTATCTATAACACGCAAAAAGGACTCTCTATTTATCTCCAAATGGCGTTTAGGAATATCAACTAAAAAATCTATATCAGGGAAAACACTTTTATAACTCTTAACACGAGCAACAACCATCTCTTCTAAATCTACTCTCTCCTGACTAAGTGGACTGTGAGAGAGAAAATAGGAGAGATTAGACTGTAAACTAGCGATAGTCTGCATTGCCTCTTCACTTCTATTGATGGCATCATCTTCTCCAAATTTTTTCTGTAGTATCTTGAAGTTAATTTTTAAACTAGAAAGAGGAGTGTTAAAATCATGAAGCATATCTTTAACAAACTCATCATTAAGCCGTAGAGCCTCATTCAGAGGTCGAAGTGAAAAACGAGCAAATAGCCCAGATATAAGCAGAGTAATCATTAAAAAAAGAAAATAAGTAACCAAATTGTCATAAACTATCTTCTCATGCTCTTTCTCATACTTCTCTTTAGAGAGAGAAAATTTTAAGTAGTCACTGTTACTTGTAGGAATGGTAAAGAGCATATAGTACTCACTACCACCATAGAGCCGATTTAACTCTTGCCCTTTTAAATCATGCACAAAATCCATCTCATATTTAGGACAATCAAGTGTGTAGGAACACTGTGTCATCTCATGCATAATCTTCATGTCATACTTATGGTCAACACTCTTATGGTACTGCCACATCACCAGACTCAAAAAGATAAACTGTACCAAAAAGAGCAATGAAAAACTCTTTAGAAATGCCTCTTTTTCATAGCTCTTCAAGCATATACCCCATACCCCTGATATTTTTAATATCAAGATTTAGTTTAGACTTTAGTTTAGTAATATTGACACGCAGAGCATTGGTATTGGCTGAGACTAACTCATCTAACAACAAATTGGTATCAACAACTCTGTTTTTGTTAACCATAAAGAGGTGAAAGAGACTCGCCATAATCTTACTAAGAGCCACATACTCCCCTGCTTTTTTTATCTCCTTGGTGATAGGGTCATAGTCAATATCTTTATAGTGTAGTAGATTGTCCACCAAATAGCGACTCTTTATACGCAACACCAACTCCTCAGGGTCAAAGGGTTTTTTAATATAATCATCAGCCCCAGCATTAAACCCCTCGGTCATGGAGTCTATATCGGTCAATGCTGTAATGTAGATAGAAGGTGTCCTATCTCCTGAATCTCTCAAAGCCTTTAAGACATCAAATCCATTTTCATCACCAAAAAGATTGACATCAAAAATATACAAATCAAAGGTTGATTCATAAGTAAGTTCATAAGCCTCATGAGCATCAAAAGCACTCTCAACTTCAAAAGCTTCCATCTCCAAGTAGGCTTTTAGACTGTTGTGTAGTGTTTTGTCATCTTCTAGTAGTAGTATTTTCATCTTTACTCTCCATAACAACTATTATAATGAAAGTTTTGTGGAAAGAGTGTGCAGAGATAGTTTATATTTATCAGTTTTATACCTTTAACTATCTAATTATTAAAAATATCAAAATATTTTAATTTATTATATTTTTATAACTATTTATAACCTTTTATAATATATAATATTAAAAAAATAAGATAAAGAGAATATTAAATGAAAATTATTAAAACCATTCTATTAAGCTCCGTTATGCTCTCTGCCAATCAAGCACTCATAGAAAAAGCTAAATCGTTAGGATTAGTAGCAATTCCT
>JALVEV010000213.1 GCA_027030605.1 Campylobacteraceae bacterium
CACTTTTGCAAATGGTTTTGCAATTTTTATGTAGTGCTCCACAAGTGGAGCGTAGAGTTTATCTTTTGACTTTTTATCAATAATATAGATATTAATTTTCATCTAAGAAGCGTTTGCAACTCTTGGATTATCTTCTAAAAAGAGTTTTAAGAGGTCAGAGACTGTCTTTTTCATATCGTTTCTGTCTACAATCATATCTATAAGCCCATGCTCAAGTAGAAACTCTGAACGCTGAAAACCTTCAGGCAAATCAACACCAACTGTCTGCTTGATAACCCTCTGCCCTGCAAAACCTATTAATGCACCAGGTTCAGCAATAATAATGTCTCCCAGCATTGCAAAAGATGCAGAGACACCACCCATAGTTGGGTCAGTTAAAATAGAGATAAATGGTAGACCATGGTTATGTAGACGATTAAGTGCTGCTGATGTTTTACTCATTTGGAGTAGAGAGAAGGTACTCTCTTGCATTCTTGCCCCACCAGAAGCAGAGATAATAATAAATCCACACTTTTTTTCAATAGCTCGGTTAATACCACGTACAATCTTTTCACCCTCAACAGAACCTAAACTTCCCCCCATAAATGAGAAGTCAAAGATAACCAATTCAGCTTCCATACCATTGATTTTACAAGAACCACTCAACACAGAAGAGGTTTTTCCTGTTTTAGACTTTGCTTCATCTAACCGTTTTTTATATGACTTTTTATCAACAAACTTTAGAGGGTCAATTGGAGCAAGAGAGGCATCATGTTCAACAAATGTTCCCTCATCACACAGAATCTCTTGTCGTTTTACAGCATCTATTCTAAAGTGATGGTTACATTTAGGACAGACACTATGTTTTGAATCAACCTCTTTATAGTACATAAGTGCTAAACATTTAGGACACTTTACCCAATTACTCTTCTCATCTTTAGTATCTGCTGTGTTAATCATATTAGCAAAAAGACTTGCAAAATTCATTCTCTACGCTCCGATAGGTTTAATTGCGAAATCATACCATAATCTCACTAAGTTAAGAAAACTTTTAGAGATTTTTTAGAGCTTTTTCCATCTCATTAGCAATAAATTTAGCATGTTTTAAAAAGAAAAAGTGGTCACCTTCAAGTGGATATAGCTTAGAGTTTTCAATTAATTGTGAAATCTTTTCTCCTGTATAGAGAGGTGTTGCAGTATCATCAATTCCCCAAAAACACAATGCTTTACTTTTTGATTTAGCAAACTCGGCTTCAAAATCCTCATCGACCACATTTTTAAATGTTTCATACATCTCATGGCTCATTCCTTGTGCATCTGGTGCAACAAAGAGTTGACGAATTTTTTTAATACCAAGTGGTTTTAAAAACTTAAAAGTTGCAATCTTAACCTTAACTGACCAAGGCTTTTTGGTCACTACCCCTGCTGAGGAGAGAAGCACAAGATAGGGGCAATTTAAAAGTGTGGCTACCTTTCCCCCAAAAGAGTGTCCCATTACTACTAAAGGTTCAACATTTAGTGTCTCTAGAAAGAGTTTAACAATTTTACCATAATCTTCAGTAGTCAAAATCATCTCATTAGCACTTGCCCCAAACCCTGGCATATCTAAATAGATATGTCTATACTCTTTTAACTCTTTAGCAAATGCTTGTTTCATAATCTCTTTGTTACTTCCCCAACCATGTAGAATCAATATAGACTCTTGAACTGTTGGATTAACCAGCTCATAACTCAATTTAAATTTTTTATCTCTATAACTTATCTCTTTTATTGCCATTATTTCTCTCTTTCCTTATAGTTTGGATGTATCTCCGAAGCTTTAAACTGCTCTAGTTCTAAACGCTTCTCTTTTATACTCTCTTTAGAAACATCTGATGTAACCAATACCTTGTATTCAGATAAAAGTCTCTTAAATGCTTTCTCTTTAGGAGCATAAAGAAGTAATAATTTATCTATTAAAACATTGTGAGGGAGAAGTGAAAAGATATACTTCGCCTCAACATCTTTTTCTCTATTTTCATCTTCAATCTCTCCATCACTCTCAACCCACTTTACACAACCATGAGTGAGGTTGTTAATGTATCTTAAAAGTAAAACAGATTGTAGAATATCATGTTCAGGTTCACTCTCTTCAAACTCTAGATTATCCCAGTAGTCTTGGTCTCCACAAAGTGAAGCGTAGTT
>JALVEV010000214.1 GCA_027030605.1 Campylobacteraceae bacterium
ATTCAGAGTCAAACCAAGCCTTAGAGTAGTTGAGTGAAAAACCTGCAAGTCCATCTAGCTTTTGGTGTTGATAGAGTGTAGGGACTAAGTAGGCATAGTGTTTAAAGTAGAAACTCTTTAGAAAAAAGTCATCAAATGAAGTGGCAACTAAAGCTCCATCAAAACTACCATTTAACAAGTTTAAGTTCATGTTTTCACGTCCAAGACTTACCATAGTTTGGTTGTTAACATAGTAGTTAGCAGAGAGTTGATGGATTAAAAAATCATACTCATTCATCTGTGTAAAGAAGTTAATGGTTGAACTCTTTTTTACCACACCATTGGCTGTGACTCCTGCTTCAATGTCAAGGTCACCCTCTAAAAAACTCTTTTTCTGTTCCACTTTTCCAAACAAAGAGATAACTTGGTCTTGCGTCGAACCCTGCTTTAATGAGGTGTACTGTGTCTGTAGAAAGTTCTCTTGTGCAAAGGAGATGATGGGCAGTATAACTAAAGATATTTTCTTAATCATCTAAATACCTGCTGGATGGTCATTTTTAGGATAATGGGCTGAATTGTCTTTACTGTCAATAGGGTTTTCATCATCGTCCCATAAGCTTTTTCGTCCACTAGAGCGAGTTTGTGTTTTTATTTTCATTTCGTTATCCCATTGTGAGATTACCCATGAATATTCGCTCTGTTTTATGGCTTCAAATAGCTCTAATGCTTTCTCTTCTGTCATTGGTGCTGTTGCCATTAACATAACTGTTAATGATACTAATATATAAATTTTTTTCATACAAATATTATATGGTAGAAGAGTTTAATGAAAGTTTAATATAGTTACGAGACGATTTTGGTTTTTGATTGTATGGTTTAAAATAGTGCTTAGTTTTATAATTAAATATAAAAGAATATTTTTAATTATAATAAAATACGATAGCATTTCGTCAAAAATTAAAAATAGGGAAAATAAAAGCATGAACTTTTTCAAAAAAAGTTTTGTGGTTACTAACAATTTTGTTAGTAAATCTAAATGCCATAGAACAAATCCAACTATGCCAAGCCTTTGACGATGGTATACAAACAAGAACAGATGGTTCTAAAATAAAATTTATCAATCACTCTTATCTGTTTAACAATCCCGATAATCTACTAGATGGTTTTCAGGTAAAAAATGACAACTCTGATTTAAGTTGTAGAGATGTCAATGGAAGCTCTGATGAAGAGTGTCAAAGCTCAAATGCTTTAGGTGTGTCACTTCCTACAATAGCATTAGAGACTCCAGAGGTTTTTACATTTACAGAAGAGGTAAATAGTACTACTTATATAAAGATAAAAAATCTTAATGTTAATAAAAATAAGGATTTAAACTTAACAGCAAGTTTAGCTATCTACCTAGAGAAACTAACTGTAGCTAAAAATAGTACAGTAACAATACAAGCTCCAAAAGTTGTGATTAATAATCTTAAATCATTTAAAAAGTCAAATATTAAAATCATAGCAGATACTATAGATATAAAAATAATCAGACTTGAAAATAGAGCTGATTTGATTATTGAGCCTTTTACAGAAGATGCCAAGATAGATATGAGAGTAGAAAAACTCAAACTAAAAAAAGCCTCTGTTCTACTAAACAGTGGACTTTACCATATTAAAAGAGTTGAGTTAAAAAATAGAAGTAGTTTAGATGTAGGAGAGAGTGTTCAAATAGTAAACAGAAGAGTTGTTGCCCTAAACCATTCAAGAGTTAATGCTTCAAAAAATACACCTATTTGTGATGATGAGCATAATCCAAATACACTCTTTATCTACTCAAATGATTTGGTTAGAGTGGAGAACCATTCTAAAATAGTTGCTATGGTTTACAATGACCGACGAGTTGAACTAATAGGTCATTCAGGAGTAAAAGGTGCTGTCTCTGCCAAAAATAGAGCTATTATTAAAAATCACTCTAAAGTATGTTATAGTAAGTGTAACATAACTCCTACATCTGTTGATACTACGCCACCTGTAATTACTCTAAATGGTGATAGCAATATAACAGTTACACAAGGTGAGAGCTACAATGAACTTGGTGCTACTGCCGTTGATGATGTAGATGGGAATGTCTCTGTAACTATTAGTGGGAGTGTTGATACTTCTACGGTTGGTGTTTACACTATTACTTATACAGCTAC
>JALVEV010000215.1 GCA_027030605.1 Campylobacteraceae bacterium
GTGCTCTACCAACTGAACTACGCCTACCATCAATTTCTTGATTTAACTATTATATTGAAATTTTAAATATCTTAAATGGTCGGAGTGAAAGGACTCGAACCTTCGACCCCCTGGTCCCAAACCAGGTGCGCTACCAGACTGCGCTACACTCCGAAAATGCTTTAAAAGATAGAGTCTATCTGAAAAAGGAATGCAATTATAGAGAAAAAAAGATAGAATGTCAAGCTATTATGTGAAATTCTTACTTTTTTTCTAAAAAATTAGAGTACTATCTTCTTCTATAGGAGAGTGCCTCCAAAAGATGTCTTTTTTCTATACTGTTAGAAGCTTCTAAATCAGCAATGGTTCGAGCTACTTTTTTAATAGAGGCTATACTTCTATGAGAAAGAGAGAAACGCTCAATAGCTGAAAAGAGAAGCTTTTGACTCTCTTGATTTAAGATACAAAACTCTTCAATCTCATTCTCTTTTAGTTTCCCATTTAAATTTTTTTGGCCTCGTTTTTTCTGTTGTACAAATGCATTGTTTACCATAAGTTTTAGCTCTTTCGAGGAGTAGTCTTTTTTGTCATTCATACTAATCTCTTGCATAACAACAAAGAGGTCAATTCGGTCTAAAAAAGGGTCAGAGAGTCGGTTTTTATAGCGTTTTACCTCTTGCTCTGAACAGCGACAGCTTTTTGTTTTAGAGAGTGCATTTCCACAAGGACAAGGGTTCATGGCTGCTACAAACATAAGGTCTGCTTCATACTCTACTTTTGAGTTGACTCGTGAGATATTTACTTTTTTATCTTGCAAAGGCTCTCTTAGAGCTTCTAAAATATTTTTATTAAAGTGTGGAAGTTCATCAAAAAATAGAATGCCATTGTGAGCTAAGGCAACCTCTCCAATTTTAGCTTTATGTGACCCTCCACCAAAGATAGATGCAGAGGTAGCTGTGTGGTGAGGGGAACGCATAGGTCGTTTTGCTTTAAAGTCAGGTACCTCTCCATCTAAAAACTGATGTTTAGCAATAGAGAGTATCTCTTGTTCTAATAGAGGGGGTAAAATATCTTTTAAACGCTTGGCTATCATGCTCTTTCCACACCCTGGGTTTCCCTCCATCATAAAGTTATGCATTCCTGCTGCTGCAATAAGGGCTGCTCTTTTGGCAATACTCTGCCCTTTTACATCGGCAAAGTCAGAAGTTATTTCGATATGGTCATAAAAAATCTCATTGTTAATCTCTATGGTATCGGCTTCATACTCAAATTGTGTGGTTGAAGCTTGAAAATTTTTCTCCTTTAAAAGTTTAATGGCTTGGCTAAGTGTCTCTACAGCAATAAACTCAACCCCTGCAATGTGACTTAAGTGTTTCATTGCACTCTTAGGAACAATGGCTCGTTGGAGTAAACCTTGCTCTTTAAGTGAAAGAATAATAGGGAAGAGTGTTGAGCTTGATTTAACCTTGCCATCAAGCCCTAACTCTCCAAAAACAAATAGGTTCTCCTCCTCTATAGACTCTTTATGCAAGGCATTTAATAGTGCAATAGAGAGGTCAAAGTGCGTACCACTCTTTTTTAGGTCAGAGGGGCTAAGGTTAATAGTGATTTTTAGAGGTGGAAAGATAAAATCGTTAGTTAATAGTGCAGATTTTACTCGCTCTTTAGACTCTTGAATGTCTGAACTTACAAGTCCTACCACGGAAAAACCAGGAAGACCTTTGGTAAAAGTTGCTTCTACCTCGATACTTTTTGCAACAAGACCATCAAGTGTTGCACAGGTTAGGTGGTTAACAATTGCTCTCTTTTTACTCTCTATTTTTTTGGTTGCTTTTACTTTTGGTGGAAGGTTACCACTATGGTTATTTTGGCTCATATCTTATTTTAACATAAAAAAATAATATTTGTTATAAAAATTTCAAAGATTAAGAATAAATAAAATTTATCTTAAAAGTTAAAAACGATATAGGTGAAGAGATGCTATAATCTTTTTACTAAAAATCAAGGCAAATTAATATGTTATTTAAATATAAAGGTATGACCAAACAGGGAAAAAGTGCCAAAGGAAGTATAGAGGCTTCAACTATAGATGAAGCCAAACAGAAGTTAAAGGCACAGGGTATTTTTTATCAAGACATTACAGAAACGTCTCAAATTAATCTAAAAAACTTTTCACAACGTGAGATGCCAGGTCCTCTACTCTCCTCTTTTTCAAAAGAGTTGTCCTCTTACTTAAACTCTGGAATGGCTGTCTTAACGGCGATTAAGCTGATTGAGGGGCAACACGCTAAAGAGAAGAAGTATGCCTCTTTTTTAGCTTCGTTACGAACAATGATTGAAGAGGGAAAGTCGCTCTACCATGCGTTGGCTTCTCAGTCGGTCTACTCTATGCCTGATTTTTTTCTACAGAGTATCAATGTAGCAGGACAGAGTGGTAAGATGGTTCCTGTACTTATTCAGATGGGAACCTTCTTCTCCTCTCAAGCAAAGGTTAAAAAGCAGGTAAGTAATGCTATGGCGTATCCTCTCTTTATCTTTATTGTAGCGATTTTGATGACAGGTTTCTTAATTGCTTTTGTTGTGCCAAAAATTACGGGTATTTTTGAAGATACAGGTCAAGAGCTTCCTGAAATTACTAAGTTTGTTTTGGGACTTAGTGACTTTTTAACTGCCAATTGGGGAGTGATTGTTGTTGGATTTTTTGCTATTATTATTGCTTTTAAATTAGCCTATAAACATCTTTATGGATTTAAAAAAGTTTATGATATCTTTATGTTAAAGATGCCTGTTATTGGTGAGTTGATTCAAAACCATGAGCTTGGACGTTTCTCCTACATCTTGTCGCTTATGTTAGACTCTGGTGTCTCGTATGCTCATGCAGTAAAATTGGCAACAACTACCTTTTCAAATGCAGCTATGAGAGAGAGCTTTGAGTCAGCCTCTGAACGAGTGATTGAGGGAAATAAACTCTCTACTTCACTACAGCGAGGTAAAGGGATGCTACCTAAGCGTAATTTTATGCAGGCGTTAGCATTGGGTGAGGAGTCAAGTGAGGTAGCAAGTATTTTGAGTAATATAGCAGCACTCTATCGTGAAGAGAATGATGACCGACTTAAGCTATTGCTCTCATTACTTGAGCCATTTATGATGCTTTTTATTGGTTTGGTTGTTGGTGTTATTGTTGCAGCAATGCTTTTACCAATTTTCTCAATGAACTTAGGTTCATAATGTTAAAATCCTTTTTAGGAGTAAATAATGGCAAAAAAACAACGATTTAGAGATACTAAAAAAAAGAAAACAACTAAGGGCATGGAAAAAAGCGTTAAACCCGAAATTCCTTATGCCAGTAGAGCTAAAAGAGCAAAAGCATTTTTAACGGATATATTTATGCTTTTTATGCCAATTATGTATGCAGTTATCTATTTGGTAATGGATGGACGAGAGGGAGCTTCTGAGCAGAAGTTTTTAGCATGGATTTATGTCATGGTTCCCTATTTGATACTCTTAACAGTTTTTATGTACAAAGATGAGGGTAGAACACCTGGAGCTAGGTCACAAGGTTTAAAAGTGATTGATTTTCATACTTTAGATAACCCCTCTCTCTTCTCTATTGTCTTTAGAAATTTAATGTTGCCTTTTAGCCTCTTTATTCCTATTTTTTGGTTTGTGCCTCTCTTTCGTAAAGATGGGCGTACTATTCATGATTTGCTAAGTGCTACTTGTCTTATTGTTGACCCAAACCCTCCGCAAAATATAGCAACAGACAAAAAATCTAATTGATGAAAGTACTTCTTTCTCTTTTCTACTTCGCCTACTTTGCTTTAGTAGGTGTCTACATTGTCTTTATACCTAAAACACTTTTAGATTTTGAGTATACTAAGTTTCAAATTGGAATTATTGGTTCAGCTGCACCATTTATGCGTTTTTTGCTTCCTTTTATTTTTAAACACTATATTGCATTAACTCAACACATCTTTAGGTTGGCACTTCTTTTTACCTTTATTGGAGCGTTATTATTGCTAGGTACAGTAGAGAACTTTTGGGTATATTTAGTAGCTAATCTACTTTTTGGTGCTTCTATGGGGGTTATTTTACCTTTTGTTGAGACTATCGCTTTAAGCACATTAAGTAAAAAGCTCTATGGAAAAATTCGTCTTTGGGGGTCGGTTGGATTTATTGTTGTAGTGCTTAGCTTGGGGGAGCTTAATCTCTCTTCTACTCTAACGTTCTACTGTTTATCTCTTTTGGCATTTTTTACCTTTTTATTTGGTTATTTTATTGTTCATCAAGAAGTCGTTAATAATGGAGAAGAGGAGGAAGAGTCATCCTCTTTCTCCCTAATGAAGTATTGGGCATTTTGGAGTAGTATCTTTTTGATGCAAGTTGCTTTTGGTGGGTTTTATATCTTTTTTACTATCTATGCAGAGGAGCAGGGGTTCTCTTCTAAAATGGTCTCTTATTTGTGGAGTTTTGGGGTGATATGTGAGATTGTTATGCTCTATTTTCAAGGTCCACTACTTCAACGTAATCTTTTAACCATTTTAAAGGTGGCAACGCTTGTTACGGCCTTGAGATGGCTTCTACTCTACCTATACCCCTCTTCGCTCTTTTTAACCTTTATAGCACAATCTCTACATGCTATAAGCTTTGCTCTCTATCATACAGCAGCGATTACCTATGTATTCTCTCTCTACTCACAAAAACGTTTGGCTCAACAGTTCTTTTTAGGTATCTCTTTTGGACTAGGGGGAGCTTTAGGGGCATTTATAGCAGGGGTTGTTTATGAACATTATCCTAGACAGCTCTTTTTAGTTGAATCATTGATTACTTTGGTTGCCTTTTTAATGTTATTGGTTCATGCAGAACGCAAGAACCAATAGAGATATTTTACTTAGAGTTTTTTGCTAACTCTCTAGCTTGTGCAACCCACTCTTCACGCTCTATTTTACCAGGGAAAGCACCTATAGCACTATTTAGCCATATAACCTCTTCTTTAGTTAAGTTAGCAATTTGCTCAAAGTAGTAAATACCTAAATCATTAAGAGTTTTTTCTGAAACTTTTCCAATACCTTTTATAAGTTGAAGATTCTCTTTTCCTTCCCCTTTTGGTTCTGGTAGTAGTGTTTTAGGTTTTTTGCCAACCTCTTTTGGTTCATTACTTACAGGTATTGACTCTTTATTTAGCTGTTCTCTTTGGTCAATATGTAATTCATGTGTCCCCTTTTCACCTTCATTACAACTACTCCTCTTTGCACAACTAGATTTACCAACTAAGTAACCAACAACTCCTCCAATCAATGCTACAAATATAAAGTAGATAACACCTTCAGACATACTATTTCTCCTTTGTTACTAAAATAAAGTATTTAGGTTATTTATCTATTATAAAGGTTATAAAATAAAGTTTCCTTAAAATAAACTTTTTTTTGAAATAATTTTTGAAAATAAAATAAACTATAATATTTTTTCTCTCTTAAATCGTTGAGGAGAAGCCCCTACTTTTTAATAGTAGGGTGAAAGTTTTATACCATGAAGACAACAACGGAAATAATAGGATAACGTCTCTTTGTTCTCACAACAAATTTCCGTACAACTCCTGTTAACTCATTTTGAATGGTAGTAGTAGAAGTGAGTTGTTTCTCCTCTGCATTGATTAAGAAAGTATCAATAATATTTTCAATCTCATGAGCAAATCGTTTACTCTCTTTTTCTGGAACCAATCCACTAGAGCTAATAACTGCTTTGCCTATAAGCTTTTTACTCTCTTTATTTATCTGCATGGCAATATTTACAATACCATCTTGTGAAAGTTTTTGTCTCTCTTCTACTACATCTGACTTTATCTCTTTGTTGTTTTGGTTATCAATATAGCTTTTCCCTGTTTTAACAGTTTTTACTTTTTTAAGATATTTGGTAGTAATTTCAATCTGGTCACCATCACTCATTAGTAGAATATTTCT
Source organism: Campylobacteraceae bacterium (assembly GCA_027030605.1). Lineage (GTDB taxonomy): Bacteria > Campylobacterota > Campylobacteria > Campylobacterales > Sulfurovaceae > UBA1140. The sequence continues at coordinate 5,940 of JALVEV010000215.1, forward strand.
AGGGTCTACACCACACTCAATAGCTGTCTTAGAGTGCTTAAAAATATGGTTATACTCACCATGTACAGGTAAGAAGAATTTAGGTTGTACTAAACGTAAAATTAGTTGCTGTTCACCTTGTGAAGCGTGACCTGAAACGTGAATATTTTCAAAATCTTTATAACGTACGGTTACTCCTGCTTTAACCAGCTTATTCATAAGTGAAGAGACTGAACCCTCATTCCCTGGAATAGCATGAGCTGAGATAATAATGGTATCATTTGGTTTTAATTTAACATGTCGATGTTCATTGGCTGCCATTCTTGAGAGTGCTGCCATCGCTTCACCTTGTGACCCAGTGGTGACAATTAGCACTTGATTTTCAGCATATTTAGGTACTTCGTGCGGTTCAATAAAGTGTCTGTCATCTAAATCTACATAACCCAATCGTCTTGTAGTCTCAATATTACGCTCCATTGAGCGACCAATAACACATACCTTTCTACCAGCTGCAATTCCTCGCTCCATTGCTTGGAAAACACGGTGTGTATTAGAGGAGAAGGTTGACATAATGACACGACCTGTTGCTAAAGCAAAGAGTCTGTCAAATGTTTTTCCTACAACTGCTTCAGATTTAGTGTACCCTGGGTTATGAGAGTTGGTACTGTCTGAAAAGAGACAGAGTACCCCTTTTGAACCATAGTAAGCAAAACGTTGTAAATCCATTGTTTGATTATCAATTGGGGTATGGTCTATTTTAAAGTCTGCCGTATGAATAAAGGTTCCTACTTTTGACTCAATTGCCAATGAACAAGCATCTATAATAGAGTGTGTATTGTGCATCCACTCAATTTTAAAGCTACCAATCTGGTACTGTTTTCTCTTTGTTACAAAATTAAAGAGTTTGACATGCTCCATCAATCCATGCTCTTGAAACTTATTTTCAATCATTGCTAAAGCAAGAGGTGTTCCCCAAAGTGGAAACTGTAACTCTTTGTAGAGGTAAGGTACTGCACCAATGTGGTCTTCGTGAGCATGAGTAATAACAACAGCTACAATTTTATCTTTAATGGCATGTAGATATGAAAAATCAGGTACTAAAATGTCAACACCATGCATGGTCTCATCAGGGAAAGACATACCAACATCAATAACAAAGGCACACTCATCATCTTCCATAACAGCCATATTTCCACCAATTTCACCTAGACCACCTAGAGGGGTGAATCTTACCTTGTTTTTGTTATCCATGTTAATCTGTTTCCATGGATTCATGCGTAGCTCATTGACTTCATTGTTCTCTAAAATAGAAGCTTTCATAGCTTCGCTCATTGGTCCTGGAATAAACTTCTTAGAGCGTTTTCCAGCTCCACCGTTACGGTTAGGCTTTTTGTTTTTATTGTTATGGTTGGGTCTATTCCCATTTGGCTTGGTGTTTTTATTTTCAGTTTTTCTATGCTCAGGCTTTTTATGTTGAGGTCTTTTATGTTGTGTTTTATGGTTTGGATTACGTTTAGGCTTCTCTTTGTTCCCATCTACCTCTTTAGCAGGTGCATGAACATTTCCATTTACCTCAGTTTTCTCTTTTACTACATTATTAAGAGGTTGAGTAGAAGTTTTTGGTCGTCTATGAGGGTTCCCTGCTCTTCTTGGTCTATCAGGTCTATCTCTTCTTGGTTTTACTTCTGTACTATTTTGAGAATCGTTTTTCGTTACGTTCTCTTGATTTTGATTTTTTTCTGGTTGTCTGTTCTCTTCCATCTATACTATCCTTGTTCAATTCATTATATAAGTGATGATAAGTAGATGTCTCAGCTTCGTGAGGTCTGATAGAAAGAGATAGCTCCAGTTTTTGGAGTAGTGCTTCAATTTTATCTTTAGGGTAGTGGGCAGTTAGATTTTTGACCAATTTTTTTCTAGGTTGTTTAAAGGCAACCTTTAAAAAATTTTCAAAATTTTCATCATCTTCACTACGATTTTTACGTATTAAAAGAATCGAAGAGGTCACTTTTGGTGGAGGAACAAAGTTCTCAGCTCCCACATCAAAAAGTAACTCCCCAAACCCTACAGTTTGAGTAAGTACCGAGAGTCCTGAAAACTCTTTTTCCCCTGCTTGTGCTGAAAACTTTTCAGCTACCTCTTTTTGTACCATAACCAAAATAGATTGGCAATGTTCATCTTTTAATGCTTTTAAGATAATATTGGTGGCAATATAATAAGGTAAATTGGCTACAAGATGATAATCTTCACCTAATAGTCTGTTTTCCCCCCAATGCTCAAGCACATCTCCACACTTAATGGTTAGTGTCGCTGTGTGGAGTGCGTCACTAAATGTTGTTTGGAGATGCTCACATAATCTTTTATCAACCTCAAATGCTGTGACATTTCGAGTTAAAATTAACTCTTTGGTTAAATCACCTAAGCCAGGCCCAATCTCTGCAACTCGTAAGTTATCATTGGGAATCGATTGGATGATTCGTTTTATTATCGCGTCATTTTTTAAAAAGTTTTGCCCAAAACGTTTGTTGGCAAACTCTGATAAATTTTCAATTTTGTT
>JALVEV010000216.1 GCA_027030605.1 Campylobacteraceae bacterium
ATTAAATAATCTCTTGATATGCTCAACCTTTGGTATTTTACTAGATGCCACAGCCATGATTCCACCTGTTTGAATAGAAATCGCTTGTGCTTCAACTTCAATATCACTTCCAAAATCGGTAAGAGAACCAGTTACAAGAACATCAACCCCATGTAGTTGCCCAATTTTTTTCATTGCTTTTGGCTCTAAAAGTCCACTAGAAGAGAGCTTCAACTCCTCTAATATTTTTGCTAATTGCATTCTGTTAATCATGGTATAACTTTTTTTCTCTATATTAAAAAGTTTGGTGGTCAACTTATTGGCTATAGAACGCCCTAAATCATTAACACTCCCATCAAGATTTGTAAAAGCTATAACAGCTATTTTTTTCTTTTTTTGACTAAGAATACTCTGTGAAATCTCTTTACCCATTTTACTAACAGCACTCTCCATATCTGCAAGTGCTATGTTACTTAGCAATAATATACCTAGTGCTATTTTCATACTTTTTTTTACAATCATTTTTTTCCTTTATTTTAATTTAAATTTCATCTCTCAATCGAGCTTCAACAAACTCAATTAGCCCTTCAAAATCTTCTCTATAGTTTTGAATCATATATCCAATGAGTTGAGCTTTTATGACCATCTCATTTTTACAAAGGTACTCTGCTACCTCATAAAATAGGTTATGGTGGTCTTCTAGGCTTAGTTCATGTTTTATAAATGATTTAAATTCATCAGAATCATCTATGGCTCTGATGTAGTCATCGTTTTGCTTTAGTTTTTCAACCATATAGACCTCAGGGGCATCTGTTCCTGCAAACTTGTTAAACATTTTTGCACTGTTGCTCTCAAAAACATCATCAAATGCTTCACCCTCTTTTAAAACATACTTTTTGTACCAGTTTCTTAGCTCTTTTTGGGTTAAGTCTCCATCTGCAATTCCTACGGCTTTGCCCAATGAGGTGTTACGATAGTGAGCTCCTACCATTCTGATTACATTCTCTTTGCTTCCCACATCTACAAGGTTTACTCTCTTTAATAGAGAGCTGTTAAATAGCTCTTGGAGTATCAGTTTTGCAATGTGGTCTTCAACATAGACAGTTAATTCACGAGGGGTTTCACCTACAAGCTCTGAAAATGCAAGAAAGTTACTTGGTCTATAGATAACCTCCAACTGCTCATCAAATTTTTTAAGTAAAATCTTCCCCTCAGGAGGCATGGCATTAAAAAGAAAAGGTGAATGCGTAGTAAAGATAAGCTGTAACCGTTTAGCGTAGACAATATGAAAAAGCTTCTCTATTAAAATCTTTTGAGCTTTAGGGTGTAAACCCAATTCCAACTCTTCAATAAGCACAATACTCGCATTTGGCAACTCATTAATCCGACTAATCATCGCAATAATCACCTCTTCACCTGCTCCCATATTGAAGTTGCTATAGCTTAGACCTGAATCAAGATTAATGCTGTTGAGCTTGAAGTTTACAATTTTATCGGAGCTATTTACATCAACTGATGTGAGAGGTTTGTTTAAAATGTTTCGTATCATCTCTGTACTTTTTACAGATAGGGTCTCTTGGGTGATAGAAGTACCCACAGAGGAGAAGGTATTTTTGAAAGTACTAAACTCATTAGCAGGAATAACACGAGAGACACCAAAAAAATCGGTATGACGAAGAGGACGCAGACGATAGTCGTTCCACTTTTTACCTTTTTTTAGGGTGTGGGTTCTGTTTGAGCCTTTGGTATAGAAACTATAGGTTATCTCTGCATTTTCAGATTTCTCTTCACCTTTAAAATGGATAAAAAAGTCACTAAAGGTATAGTAGGAC
>JALVEV010000217.1 GCA_027030605.1 Campylobacteraceae bacterium
TTAGGCTACACAATCAAGACACAAATTATTACTATAATTTCCACATGAAAGAGATATTTTTTTCTTCCTATTTTTAGTATCTCTTCATAATGTCCCAATAGTTTCTACCTCATATTTTTTTATCTGCTACAGCCGATTAGGCAAGGTAGGAGCTTATTTTTTTCTCATATCTCTATAACTCTCAACAACACTCATATTAAAATGTTTCATCTGCCTCAACTCCTCTTCAATGTTAATACTTACCATAATAAAGAGGTCACTTTTACTTTAGGCAATACCTCTCTAAAAATTACAGAAAGCTCTTTACTACTCTTAGCCAAAACATCAATATCATCTGTTGCTAACTGCTCCTTCTCTACAAACAAAGCACAATGAGCCTCATAAGCATAAAGAGCATTAGTACCTATAAGTACCATCTTATCATCTAGTTTTAGCTCATTGATTTTCTGATATATAGCTACCAAATCAGATGGAACTCGTGTTAAAAACTATATTTTGTTTAATTTTCTAGTTTTCTCTAACTTCTTATCTAAACTTGCCAACTCCTCTTTTAACATTGCTTTATGTTTTAAAAAATCTTCATATATCTTAATGGTCTCTTTACTTTTTGCTCCTAAAGAGGTAACCTTGTTTTGTGAGGAGTGTTTTTTGGTTAAGTACTCTCTATCTCCAACTTTTCGCCAATACATAGAGAGATTATAGTTCATAAGATACTCATTTTTTTTCTATATAGTACTCATAGAGCTGTTTTGAGTTGATATACTGTTTACGCTGTGAAGCTGTGTATTCTGTTAAGAAAAAACTCATAATTAATCACTTTTTTGAAAATTGTACCAAAAAATAGAAAAATAGAAATTTGGTACAATGGGTTGCTTCTTCTCCATAATTAGCATTCTTTATTGAGCATTATTTTTATAAAAATAATTAAAACCTAAATTTAAATGTTTTAAGTTTTATTTATGAAAATAGCTTTAACCCCATAGCTTCGCTCATCAAAGCTTTTTAAGCTCTCCTTTAAAGTTAATAGTTCATCTTTTAGTACAAATGTATCACTTGACAAGATATACTCTAAATACTCTTTACGAACCTGTCCTACTCTTTTGTTGTCAATAAGAAAAGGTATCTTATCCTATTCTATGTAGTTGTTGTTCTATTTTATTCTTTGTAGATATGACATCTTTTTCCTTTTTATATATTATTTTCTTTCCCGTTATTATAATCTATTAACTTCTTCATCTCCTCAACAAACTCTTCTCGCTCTTCCAAGCTCCAAAAGACATCTCTATGAGGGTCAAGTTCTGACTGATTAAACAGAGGTGTAAGATGAATATGCACATGAGGAACAGAAAATCCCTCAACACCAATACCTATTCTCTTTGCTTTTGTCAATCTTTTTAATGGTTTTGCTAACAACTTAGCAACACTCCACAACTTATGATAAATCTCATCATCTAAGTCAAATATATGGTTAACCTGAACTTTAGGAACAACTAAAATATGCCCCTTATTCATAAAGTTAGCCTTTGGTAAAAAAGAGATAACCTCTTCATCTTCCCAAATAATATAGGCAGGTAACTCTCTATCTATTATTTTGGTAAATACTGTTTTCATCTCTTCTCCTTCAATCTATAAATATCCTTAACCCCACGATTTGGCAACTCAACCGAAGACTCTACAAGCTCCATTCCTACCTTTTCAAGTACTCGTTTTGAAGCCAAGTTTAGAGGGTGTGCAGTTGCAACAATAGACACACCCTCAAAGCTCTCTTGTAATTTTTTTATCTGCCCAAGTGAGAGTTCTGTTGCATACCCTTTTCCCCATGCCTCTTGTTTTAAGATATAACCAAACTCATACTCATTCTCTTGAGCATTATAAGGGTAAGAGAACATACCTCCATAGCCTAAAACTTCACCGTTCTCTCTATTTAAAACTACTGTAAATTCTAAAAGTTGACCTTTTGAGAAATGCTTTTTTACATACTCTCTTGTCTCTTCAAGTGTAAATGTTCTACCAAGTAGCAACTTCATCACTTCCCAATCTGAAAAACAGCCTTTGTAGAGAGGCTCTATGTCGCTCTCTTGGGCTATTGTTAGTTTTAATCTTTTGGTTTTTAGGATT
>JALVEV010000218.1 GCA_027030605.1 Campylobacteraceae bacterium
TTACCCCTTTTCCTGAGCTTCCATAGCCATGTATGTAGATTATCATCTGTTGCCTTTTTAGTTGTCATTATAACATTTCACTTTGAATTCTGCTATAATAAAATAAAAAAATCTAGGAGAGACTATGCCACCTTTAGCACAAGCCATTGAGTGTTATACCTATGATGACTATAAACATTGGGACGGAGAGTGGGAGCTTATAGATGGAATTGCCTATGCCATGGCTCCCTCTCCTATGATTTCACATCAAGCCATTGCAGGTGAAATTACTTTTGAATTGGTCTCCTCTACAAGAAAATGCAAAAGATGTTTGGTCGTTATAGAACAAGATTGGAAAATAGATGAAATAACGGTACTAAAACCAGATATTTCACTTATTTGTAATGAATCTAATGAAGCCTATATTACAAAGTCCCCTCTGATTGTTGTTGAGATTATTAGTAAATCTACAGCTAAAAGAGATGAGAAGTATAAATTTGAAATATATAAAGAGGAGAGAGTCCCTTACTATGTTATGGTCTATCCAAATGACCTAAAGGCTAAAATCTATAAGCTAGATGGAAATGAGTATATTAAGCAAGGTGATTTCTCTTTGGAAAAGTATGAATTTAATGATTTGGAGTGTAAAGCCTCAATAGATTTTGAGGCTGTATTTGAGAAGTTTAGGAAATAATATTATAAAAATGCCAAAAGCGAAGCCGTAACAGCCACATTCAGAGACTCAACACCTCGTCTCATAGGAATAGCAATAGAAGCTGTACTCAAAGTCTCTATCTCTTTGCTCACTCCATCACTCTCATTACCCAATACAAAAACGGTTTTTTCTCCATACTCCTCCTCTTTATAACTCTTTTTAGCATGAGAAGAGAGAGTATAGATAGAGGCTCCTGCATCTTTAAACTCCTCTAAACTCTTTGCTAAATTTTTTACCTTGATAATAGGCATTTTAAAAACTGTACCCACAGAAGCTTTAATAACTAAAGGGCTAATTTGAGCTGAATTTTTAGTAGGGAGTAAAATAGCATCAATATCTCCTGCTGTTGCAGAGCGAATAATCATACCTAAGTTTTGGGGGTTATGAATGCCATCTAGTGCCAAAACTCTAAAAGAGCTATTTTGAGCTAGAAACTCCTCTTGGGTTAGAGATTTTTCTAAAACAATATCAAGGGCTACCCCTTGGTCTTGTTTGGCGTTTTTAGAGATACGCGAAAGTGCTTTTTTGTCATGGTAGTCTATCTCTATGCCTCTTTTTTTTGCTAGAGTTAGCATTTTATCAAGTTGGGCTACACTTTTGTTAGAGTCTGAAAAGTGTAACTTATGAATAGTAAGCGTATCATCTTCTAAAGCTTCTAATACTGCATTACGTCCATAGATAGTAATGATTTTATCAAAAAAAGCCCGTTTAGCAAGATACTCTGGTGAGTCTTTCATCTACTTTTGTTCACCATTCCAAGCAATGACTTGCTTACCATCTTCATTGGTCTCAACTGCTGGCATTCCCATAATATTAAACCCTCCATCTACATAGTGAACTTCACCTGTAACACCTGCACTAAGGTCTGATAGTAGATACATACCTGAGTTTCCAACATCTTTTATGGTTACGTTTCTTTTTAGTGGTGCATGGGCTGCGTTCCACTTTAACATAAAGCTAAACTCACCAATTCCTGCTGCAGCTAAGGTTTTAATAGGTCCAGCTGAGATAGCATTGACACGGATACCATCACGTCCTAAATCTTCTGCCAAATACTTTACTGTCATCTCCAATGTTGCCTTTGCAATCCCCATAAGATTGTAGTTTGGAATATATTTTACCCCACCATAGTAAGTAAGTGTAAGCACAGATGAGTTATCTGATAGAACAGGCTTTAACTCTCTTACAATCTCAATAAGCGAATAGACTGAAATATCCATAGCAATATTAAATGCCTCTTTTGAGATGTCATAGAAACGTCCTGATAGCCCCTCTTTTGGAGCAAAAGCGATAGAGTGAACAATAAAATCTATCTGACCCATATCTTTTTCTATACTATCTTTTAGTGCTTTTATCTCTTCTGGTTTACTAACATCACATGGGTAAAATCTCTCTGCACAACCTAACTCTTCAGCTACTGGT
>JALVEV010000219.1 GCA_027030605.1 Campylobacteraceae bacterium
ACAAAAAGTACCCAATATCTTGTTTCACATTAACCATGTAACCGTGCCTGAGGTGATGGTGGAGCTTATAGACAGTCGTGATGTTCATGTGGATGCCTACAACAACCGAATTGACGCTTTTTTAGGCCCTAGCCATGTGAGTGTGATTGCAGGTTCTAAGATTTATGAGAAGTTTCCAAAAGAGTATGGTCGCCCTGTGGTGGTAACAGGGTTTGAGCCTGTGGACATGATGCAAGGCATTAGCATGATAGTCAAACAGTTTGTAGAAGAGCGAACCGAACTAGAAATTCAATACAAACGTGTGGTAAATTACGAAGGTAACTTAACAGCCCAAGCCCTCATAGAGAAGTACTTTGAAAAGATAAGCCTCTTTAGATGGCGTGGACTTGGTAATGTCCCTGACAGTGGCTTAAAACTGCGTGATGCATTTTCAGAGTACAATGCTGAAATAGTCTACAAAGATATTTTACCAATTGCCGAGATAGAAGACCATAAACTCTGTATTTGTGGGGACATTTTGCGAGGTATGGCAAAACCACAAGAGTGTACTATTTTTGGAACAGCATGTAAGCCTACTTCGCCTATTGGCTCTTGTATGGTGAGTTCTGAGGGGGCTTGTTCGGCTTATTATAAGTATGGGAATATTTTGAGTTAAGAAGTAAGAAGGAAGAGTTAAGAGTTGATGGGAATGCTATTCCTTTGACCTCTAAAATTAGCAATTTAATCTATTTTTGATATACTAAAAATAAAAAGTTTAGGAGTTTTTATGCAGATAACCATCAATATATCTAATGAACAGCTTTTTGATAAAATATTGTGGTTTTTAAATAGTTTTAAAAATCAGGGGTTAGAAATTGTGGAGAGTAAGCATATAGACTCATCTAAAAATGAGATATTACAGAATTTAAAGACCTCTGTCGAAGAGATAAAATTAATCAAAGAGGGAAGATTGGAGGCTGTTAATGCTAGGGACTTATTAGATGAGTTGTAAGATATTAACAACACCTCAATTTGCTAAAGAGGTTAAAAAACTTAGTAAAAAATTCAAATCTATCAAAAAAGACCTTTCTCTACTTATTGAGCGTTTGGAAGAGAATCCGACAGAGGGTACATCACTTGGAAATAGTTGTTATAAAATAAGAGTTGCAAACTCATCAATTCCTACAGGAAAAAGTGGTGGTTTTAGGGTGATTACCTATTTTCTTGATAGTGATAACAATCTTTATCTTCTCTCTATCTATTCTAAAACAGAAAAAGAGACCATTAGTGATAAGGAACTTTTGGAGATATTGGGGGCATTGGATTTTTAGGTTATAATACTTCACTAGACTACTGTGGAAATAAAAATAAACTGATAAATTCTTACCTCGTTCCCATGTATAATGTACCCTGAAAAAAGTACCAACCAACACATAGGAATAATAATGACAAAAACGATAACCCTAGCCCACGGAAATGGTGGCGAAGAGAACAACGAGCTTATTACAAAGATTTTTTATAAACACTTCAAAAACGACATCTTAGAAAAGAGTGAAGACTCAGCCCTTATAGAAGATGGGAAATTGGTTATGAGTACCGACAGCTTTACTGTAAGTCCTCTATTTTTTAATGGTGGAGACATTGGTAAACTAGCTGTTTGTGGTACGTGTAATGACCTTGCTATGATGGGAGCAAAACCTAAGTATTTGACCTGTTCAGTCATTATAGAAGAGGGTTTTCCCACACGAGAGCTAGAAAAAATTGTTCGCTCTATGAAAAAAGAGTTAGAAGTAAACGGAGCAGTGGTTGTAAGTGGTGATACCAAAGTAGTACCAAAAGGAGCAGTTGACAAACTCTTTATCAATACCACAGGTATAGGAGAGGTTAGACAAAGTGGCATTTCTGCTTCGGCTCTAAAAGAGGGCATGAGTATTTTAGTAAGTCGTGACATTGGAAGTCATGGAGCAACGATTTTCTCTGCACGAGAGGGGATAGAGCTAGAGAGCAATCTTCAAACCGATTGTGCCTCTCTTTACCCACAAATTCAAGCTCTTATAGATGCCAAAATAGACATAGTAGCCCTGCGAGATGCAACAAGAGGTGGAGTAAGTGCCGTTCTTAATGAGTGG